>CALDHI010000074.1 GCA_937941545.1 uncultured Alphaproteobacteria bacterium | reverse complement strand
CCGCCAGAGCCAGAATTGATACTCATAAAGGCATCATTCATATCCGCTTCCCCCGATAGCAAGCTTTCAAGTTGACGTTTTTCAATCGCGATTTTCATTTGAGCCAGCGCGGACTCGGCCTCATTGACGATATCATCATCGGCTTCGGCTTCGCCCATTTCAATCAGTTCAAGATTATCGTTTAGATTTGTTTCAATTTCGCGAACGCTGGAGACTTGGTCTTCCAGCCTATTGCGCTCACGCATGATTTCTTGTGCTTTTTCGGAATCATTCCAAAGATTAGGGTCTTCTACAAGCGCATTTAACTCTTCAAGGCGACGAACAGCAACATCCCAGTCAAAGATGCCTCCTCAACAGCTCAAGGCTGCTGCGGATATCATTAGCAATGGAGAGTGTCTCAGCTTTCATAGGATACAGTATAGTTGTCATCCCCCGAATGCGCAACGCGGATTCTAAAGGAACTCTATGGAATAAAAAATCACCTAAACTTAATTTATAAAATTCAGGTGATTGTAGATTTAAAGAACTGCATAGCGTACCTGCACGCCTGAAGACTCTTATTATATTAAGCCGCTTGGTCTAGATTCTCTTGAGAAAATAAAGATTTCATCATGTCATAGAACGTATCATCAACCATACCAGAAACAACCATACCTTCCATTTGAGCAGGTTGATCGTCACGCGCCATTGGCTGTGAGTCAGTCACTTGTGTGTGCATCATAATGTCATAAGCATCTCCCATCACACAAACAGGTCTTTTCATGTTCATGAAGCTAGAGATAAAGCGACGCGTGTGCGCAGTCATTTTCATTTTTTCAATACTGCGTTGTCCACCTGGGATTACTAAACCATCATAATCAACACCCAGCGCGCTGTTCAGTTGCGTATCAACGGCATAATTATGGCCCCATGCGTTGTCTGCCTCATTCCAACCATTCACCAAACCTTGGTTCATGCTGATGACTTTAACCTGACAGTCCGTTTCTTGCATGATTTTTTGAAGATTAAGGAAATGTTGTTCATTGAAGCCATTGGCCACAAGCACGGCGATTTTCGCCCCTTTAGATAAGTTCATTGTTACACCTTTTATTAATTGCTAAATATTTGTATGATTTTTTATTATTCATTTTGATGCGTTTATTATAGGAGTCACACGTATTGTCAAGTGTTGTTATCAAAAGTCTCTAATTTAATGACCAATAGTGATTTTTGATCTTTATTTAATAAAATGTCCTTTTTTATCAAAGATTTCTTTACATCGTGCGCCAATGATTATAAAAAGTCATAACGAGTGGTTTTTGGTAAATCACCGCATATAATAATTTTAGGAGTTTTCAATAATGATGAAGATGCGTTCAATGGTCCTTCTTGCCGGTGTTCTGGCTTTAAGCGCCTGTGCCGGATATAATGATAAAATGACCGAAGTAAGGGCTTTAAACAACGCGAATGCTGTTGGAAATGCCTTCACACAAAAATTGGCTGAGGAATATAAAAACTACGTCAATCGTGAGTTAAAAACATATGACGACCATGCAGATGCTGAGCATTTTGCACGTAAAGGTTTAGCCGCAGCGCGTGGCGACATGGTTATGCCTGAGCCAGTCAGTGACTGGAACATTAAACCAGGCTATGCAGAAGAGCTTATTGTTGCGCGTTCACGTTTAGTGAATGTTATGGCTTTGGGCGCTCGCGAGACACAACCTGAACTTTCTGCGTTTGCGCAGACACGTTTTGATTGCTGGATCGAAGAGCAGGAAGAAAATTTCCAAGCGGACAAAATTTCAGCATGTCAGTCACAATTCATGGACTCACTAGGTCAGTTAGAATCAGTAGCGCCACAAGCGCCTGCTCCTGCCCCTGAGCCTGCATTTGTTGAAGCCCCTGCTTTTGATGTGAACCCAGCTGAGCCAATGAGAGTTGAAAATGCAAAATACATCGTGTTCTTTGACTTTGATCAAAGCTCACTGAACTCTGGAGCGCAAAGCATTATTGACGCCGCCGCCGAAGAAGCGAAGTCTCGTCAATTGACAACAATCAATCTTGTTGGTCACACAGATACTTCTGGATCACGTGATTACAACCAACGTCTCTCTATGAAACGCGCAAACGCGGTTCGTGATGCGATGACACAACGTGGCGTAGATACAAATCTATTGAGCGTTAATCATCGTGGTGAAGATGAGTTGATGGTGAACACAGCAGATGATGTTCGTGAACCAGCAAACAGAAGAACAGAAATTACATTTCAGTAATCTCTAGATTATAATTTAATAATTCAAAAGGTCGGATTTAATATCCGGCCTTTTTTATTGCCACAATACTTGTTGACATAACAATTAAGCTATATTTAATTAATCCAATGAATAATTCTATAAAACAATGGCGTCAACAACATCAACGAATAAGAGATTATTCAACTATTGCTGACCGCATCAGAGCATTATCCGCAAACTTATATGATATAAAGCAATATGGTGCTTTAACGATTTCCCCTGATCGTTACCCACTCTATTCAGTTAAAACAAAATATAATAAAAACAAGCCAACCATTTTCCTATCTGCTTTAAATCATGGACATGAAATAAATGGTGGGGAAGCACTCATTCGTCTGCTTGAGTCTCCTTCTTCAATACCTGTTTTATTTGATACATTTAATGTTGTTGCAATTCCTTGTATCAATCCATGGGGCTACGAACATGACGCACGGCGCAATTCTAATGCGTTAGACATTAATCGAGACGTTGGAGCAAACTCTCCACAATCAGAAGAATCTAGATTTGTTCAAAGCGTTATAAATGATACTAAAAAACGCAATGTTTGTGTTATGGCATGCAACGACATGCATGAAACTTACCCAATTAAAGACACAAAATTCAGACAGGAAACTGGAAAATTAGATAAAACCCCTGTTAATACAACAGCCGTAGCAAAACAATCGCATATCATGATTTCAAATGACAACCATCACAAAAAGATAGGTAACGTCATGATTGAAAAAATGCGTGAACATGGTGCCAGTATCATAGGAGATGGAGAGCAAGTTGTTGCAAGTGGTAGTAAAAACGGGCTGGTTATTTCTCAAAGTGATATAACCTTACGTGCCTTCTGCCAAAGGTCATTTTTGGAGCTGCTTGCTTCTCATCAGAAATAGTTCCACAAGATGAAAATAATATTGATGAGCAAGCTGTTACAGAATTTAACGCCATGCTTTTAGGTATGGTTAATGCATTGGCGCCCTCAAATACCTAAAATAATTTAATTTTTATTTCACACATGACCAACATCAGCATAGAATGTGCGTATGGATTTACGCCCGATACTTTATGTCACTGGAATATTGCTCTGCACTTTGGCGGCTAGCATGTTTTTGCCTATGGCGACTGATCTGACATTGGGTAATGAAGATTGGAAAGTGTTCTTCTTCTGCATGGTATTCACTGGCTTCTTTGGCGGTGCGATGATTATCACCAATTCTGCCGATAAATTTAACATGACTATGCGTCAGACTTTTCTACTGACCACGATAAGCTGGGTTATTCTTTGTATTACTGCCGCTGCGCCTTTTGCGTTGTCTGGGTTACAGATGAGCCTGACAGATTCTTTATTTGAAGCGGTATCAGGGTTAACCACCACAGGATCAACGGTCATGACCAACCTACAAAATGCCCCACCTGGGATATTGCTATGGCGCGCTATCCTTCAATGGCTGGGCGGTATTGGAATTATTGTTATGGCGTTATCCGTCCTTCCATTTCTAAAGGTCGGCGGGATGCAACTGTTCCAAACTGAAAGCTCGGAGAGCGAAAAAGCAATGCCCCGCGCCACGCAATTAGCAGCTTCAATTGGTATCATCTATCTCGGCTTAACAGTTGCGTGCATGATTTGCTATCAACTCTCGGGCATGGGATCGTTTAATGCGTGGGCGCATGCTATGACAACAATTGCCACAGGTGGATTTTCTACGTTTGATACGTCCTTTGGTCATCACGATGCCGTTTATACTGAACTTACAGCGATTACGTTCATGCTACTCGGGGGCTTGCCATTTATTCTTTATGTGAAGGCCTTACGAGGCAATTGGCGCTCGTTAGTGACGGATACGCAGGTTCGCGCCTTCTTATCCTTCGTCGCCTTCACAATTGCGATTATGGTGATCTATTTGGTCATTCAAAACAACATGGGCCTCGGTGAGGCCTTAAGACGCTCCAGCTTTAATGTCGTTTCAATCATCACAGGCACAGGCTACACCAATGGTGATTATGGCGCATGGGGTGGATTTGCAGTCATTACAATCTTCTTCCTCATGGCTGTTGGGGGATGCGCGGGGTCTACAACATGCGGTATTAAAATATTCCGCTTCCAAGTGTTATACGCCGTGACCATCACGCAATTACGCCAGCTTATTCATCCGCACGGTGTTTTCACACCGCACTACAACCACAATCCTATACCAAAAGGCATTGCGTCCTCTGTTATGAGCTTCTTCTTTGTGTATGCGCTGTGCTTTACTGTGTTGGCGATTGCGTTGTCTTTCATCGGTTTGGATTTTATGACGGCGATGTCTGGTGCGGTGACATCCATCTCAAACGTTGGCCCAGGCTTAGGTGACATCATTGGGCCAACAGGCACCTTCCAACCTTTGCCTGATGCGGCCAAATGGATTATGTGTGTTGGTATGCTCTTAGGGCGACTGGAGCTTTTCACCGTCCTCGTCCTCTTCATCCCTGCGTTCTGGCGCAAATAAATAACGACAATTATTATCGAAAGATATCACAATGGAATTATGGGTTCTTATCACCATAGCTGCTGCAGTTTTCCAGACCTGCCGTAACACGCTACAAAAAAATCTTAAGCTAGATTTGGGCACAAACGCCATTAGCTACGCGCGATTTGTTTTTGGATTACCATGGGCGATAGCTTATATTTTAACCCTGACCTACTTTTTTGATTTTGATATACCAGAGACCCATATAAAATTCTGGCTGCTTTGCCTCATCGCAGGTATCAGCCAAATCATAGCCACCAGCCTATTGGTATATTTATTCTCGTTCAAAAACTTTATGGTAGGCACGACATACGCCAAGACGGAAGCGATCCAAGCGGTGATATTGGGTGCGTTACTGTTTCATGAATCCTTTAACATCTTAGGTGTTATATCTGTCATCATCGGCTTGTTTGGAATTTTAATCATTTCTTCTAGTAAAAATAGATTTAGCCTGTTTAGCCTCATAAAAGATGTAACGCATAAAACAGCTTTAATCGGCTTAGGCTCTGGCCTATTTTTCGCGTTGGCTTCGTTATGCCTGAGAGACGCATCGTTATCATTAAGTAGCAGTCACTTCCTAATCAGTGCCTCTATGACATTAGTTTGCGTATTGCTATTACAATCTGTTTTATTTGGTTTTTACATGATAGTGCGTGAGAGGAATGATTTAATTAAAATGTTCAGGCGATATAAAATAACCGCCATTGTCGGATTTTCTGGCGTTTTAGGGTCTGCTTGCTGGTTTACGGCCATGACATTGACTGCGGTAGCCTATGTGAAAACAGTCGGACAGATTGAAATCATCTTCACAATTTTAATTTCATTGTTCTTTTTTAAAGAGAAGATAAAACTAAATGAATATGTTGGGATGGGGTTAATTATCGTTAGTATTTTATTATTAATGTATAAAGCTTAACTTTAAAAATATTCTGGAGTCATCTGGGTATTGACCATTGTTATTAATCTTTGATCTATCGCGACTATTGCTTTTTCAATCATTTCGAACTGCCTAAATTCACGCTGTGCCAATGTTGTATTTTGCGGAATTCCAAGTTGACGTTTATAGCTTATTTTAAACGGCGCGGCACGTTGTCCATCGGCTCTGATTGGGATCATGTGAATTAAGATTTTTAACTTATACATATCTTCCGCCCGCCCCGACAAAAACCCGACAAGATTATCTTGGTCACTCACCTTGCTTAAGCTAGCCTCTTGAATATCAAACACCAATTTATCGTTTAGTCCCTGCCCTGCGCCATTATGAACAAAGCGCTGCGTGGCATAAGTCATGAGAATTTGCGCTGGCTCATACGGGAATTGTTTGCGGGTGGTTTCATGCATTGCGTTGGGGCGAAACGATTGTTGAAGGCGCACACTGCCTCCTAATATTGTCATAGGTTGCAGATGCTGATAACTCAACGTCGGCAGAGGCTTCCCCATCGGTTTTGGGTTATGCGAACAAGCGGTTAATAGAATAACGAGAGCGAGCGATAAGTATTTCATATTCTATGCACCCTGCTTCAAAGTATAAGTCTTGCTACAAAAATCACAGGTCATTTCAATCTTGCCATCCACCACAACATCTTGTTGCTCTTCCTCGGATAACATGTCGTACACATTTTGCACACGTTCTTGCGAGCAGCGGCATTTATGGTCAACGTGAGTTGGCTGAAAGACGCGCACGCCCTCTTCATGGAACAAGCGCGTTAAGATATCATGAGAGTTTAAATCATCGGATAACAACTCTTCACGTTTACAGCTTTGCAATAAAATCATCGTGCGTTGCCAATTTTCCTCTTCTTCCTCAGACTTAGAGGCGACTTGGGAAGCAACTTGGCTATGGTTTTCATCAAACCCGCCTTCTTGTGGCATTTGTTGCAGGATGATGCCCGAGGCACGCCACTGGCCTTCCACACGCCCCACAGCCAACACCATGCCTGTTTCAATCTGTTCAGATTGCACGAAGTAATGCTGAATGGAATCCGTCAGTGTCTCCCCCTTTAATTCAACAATACCTTGATAACGTTCAACCTTTAATCCTTGATCCACCGTAAACGCCATATAGCCCTTGCCTAAAAGCTCAGTGGATTGATTGATGAACGTCACTTTATCATCATGTGGTATTTCATCTTTTTTGAAGGTTGCGCAGCCACGAATATGCCCCTTGCTCGTCATATCAGCCACAATCATTTTAACGGGGCCATCGCCGCTGATTTGCAGGGTGAAGATGCCTTCAAATTTCATGAGCGAAGAGAGAAGTGCGCAAATTGTCACAGTCTCACCCAACAACGTGTTGACGGCATCAGGGTAGTTATGCGGTGTTACAATCTCATCTAAGGCCTGGTTAAAACGCACAATACGCCCCCTAATATTAGAGCTTTCAAGTTGGAACGGGCGGATCATATCGCCAGAGAAATTATCATCATTAATGGGGGTATCAAGTATTGTCATACGCTTAGCTTTTCATTTTATAACCAGTTTTAAGCATCACTAAGGTCAATGCAGAAATGGCAATGTTCATGGATACCAATACGATTAGACCCACGGTGACGTTGCCGTCCGCTTGTCCGATAAAGCCATAACGAAACCCGTCAATCATATAAAAGAACGGGTTGTAATGTGCTAGCTTATTCCAAAAATCAGGCAGTTGAGACAACGAATAAAACGTACCAGATAAAAACGTCAAAGGCGTCACTATAAAATTAGTTACGGCGGCAATATGATCGAATTTACGCGACCATATTCCTGCGGCGAGGCCAATGCTTGCCAGCATCATATTCCCTAAAACCGCAAAGGCGAATATATGAAAGAGGGAGTGGACAGAAATGCCCACGGTCAAGGCCACAACAATCGTTACAACTGTTCCCACCATCAGCCCACGCAATACACCGCCAATCACATAGCCAGCATACAGCTCCGACGCGGATAAAGGCGGCATGATGATATCAACGATATTTCCCGCCACCTTCGCGATAACCAGGGAAGAAGACGTATTGGCAAACGCATTCTGCACCATTGTCATCATAATCAAGCCCGGTGCCAAAAATTCAAGATACGGCAAGTCCCCCATTGTGCGGGTTATCCCCCCAAACGCCAACGCGAACACCGCGTAAAATAGCAAGGTTGTGATAACGGGGGCGATGATTGTTTGCGTATAAACACTAATGAACCGCCCTACTTCTTTGCCGACCAAGGTCTTCAGCCCTACGAAGTTAACGCCTTTAATTTTTCTAGGCAGATAGATATTTTGTGCTTTATCGGTCATTATGGTACATTCTTTTCTATGAATTTCAGGACTAAAGATAAAGCAGATGCGCCTAAAAACAAGGGCAAATATCCGCAAAGGGATAAAAAAGAGCCTAAACCTCCCAAGAAAATTTCAGCGCGATATTTATATAATTCTGGTTTGGCTTATTTACAAAAATTCCCCGCCAGCTCCATGCATTTTCGTTTTATTATGACACGTAAAATTAATAAATCATGCAAGCATCATACAGAACAAAACTATGAAGAATGCCAACAATTATTAAACGACGTTGTGACACAATTTATTGAATTAGGGTTATTGGACGATACCGCCTATTTAAAAGGCATGGTGACGTCTTTAAGGCGGCGCGGATTATCCGCCACCCAAATCACACTCAAACTTTCCCAAAAAGGGTATAAACGTGACGAAGTGAATGAAGAGCTTAACTCTTATGATGCGGATTACGCCGATGATGAATTATATGGTGACAAAAAGTCAGCCATTATTTTTGCGCGTAAAAGACGCTTTGGCCCGTTTGATGTGATGCAAAAAAAAGATTTTGATAAGTCTTTGGCCTCAATGGCACGCGCAGGGTACAGCTATGATGTTGCGAAGACAATATTATCAATGAGCAAAGAAGAGCTACCTGATGAGTTTAGCTTTTAATTGTATCTTTTGGTGTGTTGCTTTTTTCATCCATTTGAATTGGACTTTCTGTGACGCGTCTTTGTGGGAAAATAAGTGTGGCCGTTGTTCCGATATTCTTTTGTGAAACAATCTCTAACTCACCACCATGAAGCTCAATCAACGATTTTACCAAGGTTAGTCCTAAGCCTGTGCCGGATTTCTCACGTGAATGCTCTGTATCCAGTTGCCCAAAAGGTGATAGTGCCTTTTCTAATTCTTCATCATTCAGGCCGACACCCGTATCTGTTATAGATAAATGAAGGCGTCCTTCTGCATCTTTTTCTGTATCCACCATGATGAAAGAATTCTCTGGACTGTAACGAATAGCGTTTGATAACAGGTTCAACATCATTTGTTTCACCGCATGTTTTTCACCAATAATATTACCATTGGCATCAGTCACTTTATTTTCAATACGAATAGTTTTCGCCTGTGCCTTCGCCTTCATCATATCAAGACACGACAATGTGACACCTTTAATATTCACGATACCTTCTTTAAGGTCACGCTCCCCCGTTTCAATTTGGGATACATCCAATATTTCATTAATAACGTTTAACAATCTATTACCGCTACCAAAAATATTTTTTGCATAGCCAGCGTATTCTTCTTGTTCAATCTTACCGAACGCTTCGTTCTTAATGATTTCCGCAAATCCAATAATAGAATTTAGTGGCGTTCTTAACTCATGGCTCATATTGGCTAGGAATTCAGACTTCGCACGGTTGGCCAAATCAGATTTCTTAATCGCCTCGCGTAATGCTATCTCTGCTTTTTTACGTTGGTCAACATCGCTCATGCTTCCCTCGTAAAACAACAACGTACCTTCATCGTCATACACAGGGCGGATTGTTTCGCTGACCCAAATAATGCTGCCATCTTTACGTTTGACTTCAACTTCGTAATTTTTAGGCATTTTAAGTGTCGCAACATCCTTAAGAATTTTATCACGCTCAGACGCGGAAATATAAAGCTGCTCTTGCGCTTTGTTTACATCACGTAAAATTTCTTCTGCTGCATTATAGCCAATGATTTTTGCAAAAGCTGGATTTGCGCTTAAAAACTGTCCTTCTGGGGTCACTTGATAAATTCCGTTAGCCGCATTCTCAACAATAGCACGATATTTCTTCTCTGCTTCGCCCAACGCACGCTCTGCTCTACGACGCTCTTCCACATCCGTGATCGTACCCACGGCGCGTAAATCTTTATTTTCATCCTGACGCAACATAGAGACCGCAATTTCAACTGTTCTGTATGAGCCATTAGCGCAACGAATTTTAGTAAAGGAGCGATAAGATTTTGACTGCCCCTTCACCATTTTATAAAAGTTATTTTTTTGCTCCGCTTGATCATTTGTATACATTAAATCAAATAGATTACGCCCCATTGAACGATCCAACTCAAATCCCGTTACCGTCGTCCAAGCTTCATTTAAAAAAACAATTACGCCTTCTGTGGTGACTTCAAAGATAATATCACTCACCGCATTAATGATAGATTTATTCTCCTTAGCGGATTTTTGAATTGTTTTATTAAGACGTTCACGCTCAGACATTTCCTGACTTAACGCATAGTTTTTATGGGCCAATTTTTTATTCATGACAGATAGTTTTTGCGATTGTGATTGGTTATTACGAACATACAATGTCCCTATCAAAGTCAATGTCACCCCGAATAACAGCATCAACAATGGGATTTTTTGCAAGAAAGATTCACGAGCGCCGATAATCAGATCTACTCTTAAATCATAGCGGTCATTTAGAAACGGTACTTTTGAAATACTAGTATAATATTGCGCATTTGGTGTCGCCACCTCTGAGGCTAAGTAAGAATATACTGGCACACCTTGACTCGTATTAATGAGTTCAATATTTTGAATGTTTTGTCTCTTTTGAAACCATTCAGAAGAGAATATTTTTTTACTATCAATCAATCCCCCCAAAAAGTTTTTCTGATTTTTTTGAGAGTTTTGTACAATACCAAAAATATCTTGATAAACGCCTTGGTGCTGTTTAGGCAAAAGCGCGCTATCTAATAAATAAAAATTTTCTTCTTTATTGGGCGGCGTTCTATAATTTACAAATGTAGACATCCAATTTTTATCGTAATTTTTATTCATTAAAATAGGTGTTACAACGCGTCTTCCCTCTTCCGTATGAATCCAATATAACTCTTCAAAATTATCTAATCCTGAAAATTGTTTTTTGGCGTAAGTAACAAACATTTCTTTTCTTTCATCAGGAAGAACCTCAAAAAAGCTTTGAAACATTACCATTGTCTCTTCTATATCTTGGTAAGAAGAAGAGATATATTCTTGAATTTCATTGGTCGCCTTCACAAAATCATCTTTAACCACTTGTTGGATAAAAACGCTTAACGTTGCATAGGCCGTAACAGTTAAAATTAGGCCGTTCAAAAACACCATGAGCTGTGCCATGTTGCTTGATAACCAACCAGAACGCTTTTTAACGGGATTTGGCGGTATCATACTAGGTCTATAATTATCGTTACCGATTGAATCCATTTGTTTACTTGATTGCCCCTTTAAAACAAAAGATAAGAAATATTCCTTTATATAATGATCTAATCAGGTTAATAGTTTGCTAACATAACCTAGAAATAATGAATAAAATCAGTTATTTATTACCATAATCGGAGTTTTTATGATTAGTTACGATGATTTCTTAAAGATAGACGTACGCGTGGGCAAAATTATCAAAGCAGAAGCGTTCCCAGAAGCGCGCAATCCCGCGTATAAATTACAAATTGATTTTGGTGGCGTCATCGGCATAAAGAAAACGTCCGCTCAAATTACTCAAAATTACACATTGGATGATTTAAAAGATAAGTTGGTTAGCGCGGTTGTTAACTTCCCGCCCAAACAGATTGGCCCGTTTATGTCTGAAGTGTTGGTTTTAGGTTATGACGATGAGAATGGCCACATCACTCTTATCACCCCCGACAAAGACGCACCGTTAGGGCAAAGACTTCATTAATCAAACAGGCAGCGATAAAATCACTCGTAAGCCACCAAGTGGGCTTTTATCTAAATTAATAGAGCCACCATGTGACAAAATTAAGTCCTGCGTAATCGGCAACCCCAACCCCACGCCGCCCGTATTAATATTACGTGATTTATCTTCACGGTAAAACGGCTTAAACACATCCTCATATTTATTAGGCGTAACCCCCACGCCATCATCGTCAAAGTAAAGTGTTAGATACTCATCATGACGCTCCAACGTCACACTCGCCATGCCTGCAAACTTGTGCGCATTGGTTAGAATATTATTAAAACACCGCCCTAATGCAACGGGGCGAACATATAAATCAAAATTTTCTTTTTCTTTATAAACCAAAGAAACATTAAACCCTTGTTGTGCGTATCGCTCTTTTTCTTTTTGTAACAAGGATAAAATATTTGTGCGCTGAACCTCTTCGTTTTGGTCGCCTTTGGCAAATTGTAAATACGCATCAATCATATGTTGCATATCGTTGATATCAGATTTTAAACTCTCAACATCTGCGTCTTCTGGCATCATTTCCGCCTGTAATTTCATACGTGTTAAAGGCGTGCGCAAATCATGCGATACCCCAGCCAACATGGTTGTTCGTTGTTGAATTTGTTTATTTATGCGCTCACGCATATCAATGAAAGATCTAGCGGCGGCGCGCACTTCCCGCGCCCCCTCTACCTTAAAAAAGGGAACATCCCGTCCCTTACCGAATCTTTCTGCGGCAACAGCTAATCTTTTAATAGGGCGGATTTGATTACGCATAAATAAAATGGCAACCACCATCAAAACGCATGATATTACAATCATCCAAATTAAGAACACATAACCAGAGGAGGAAAACAAACGACGTTCAGGAATTGTAATAGAAAGAATATCATTTTGTATTTGAAGATGCACCTGCACCCAGCTTTCATTCGTATCCACTACAATATCATAAGGCAGATTTATCTTTTCAGACAACTTGTCATCCAAAAATCTATAAATCAAATCACTGCGCCAATTATATGTTTCAAACGTATCCTTAAGACGGGCATTCTCACTATATTTAAGACTCATGTCAAAATGACGTAGCGTCTGTGATGATAATTCTTTTCGCGCTTGCGGGGTTTGCGCTTGTTGATATTGCTCCGCGATAAAAGAGATTTCGCTGGCCACTGCGGTGGCAAACCGTCCTGCCATTCGCTCCCAATGGCGTTCAAAAAAGACATACGTACTAATCGCTAATATCAAGATAATAGGTACGATCAAAATTAAGATTGAACGCGCAAATAAGGTGTTAGGCAGATATTTCTTTATGCCAATCATATGATTATTCCCCCACCCGCAAGACGTAACCTTTGCCGCGTACCGTTTGCAGGTATAACGGGCGATTGCTGTCTTTTTCCAGCTTACGGCGCAGGCGCGTGACTTGCACATCAATTGTGCGCTTATCGGGATCCATATCGCACGCATCGGACAACACTTCACGGCTAATCACCTCTCCCGCTTGTTTGAGCAACGCTTCAAGCAACGTAATTTCTCCATCCGTCAACGCAACAGGTGCGCCTTCTTGGCTTTGCAGATGTTTTTTAGGACGTGAATAAATCCAATGCCCAATTTGTATTTCTGGCTCTAAACTTTGCTTCACGGGCGTACGACGTAAAATCGCCTGAAGACGTAACACCAACTCCCGTGGGTCAAACGGCTTGGCCAGATAATCATCAGCACCACTGGTCAGGCCTTTAATTCGATCCTCTGTCTCGCTCATCGCGGTCAAAAGCAACACAGGCACGTCATTTGTTTCGCGCAATTGTTGGGTGAACTCCATACCATCTTGCCCTGGCATCATAACATCCACCACCAACGCATCATATTGAGCCAACGTCATAATTTCTTGAGCCACCATTGCGTTTTCCGCCGTAGACACAAAAAATCCGCTCTCGGTTAAATACCGACTCAGCAACTCCCGAATACGGTCATCATCATCCACCACTAAGATATGCGGCAGGGCTTCATAATCAATTAATTCTGGCTGT
>CALDHI010000073.1 GCA_937941545.1 uncultured Alphaproteobacteria bacterium | reverse complement strand
TATTTCTATGAGCATAGAAGCATTAGAAAAAGCGATTGAAATCGCAGGGGGGCAATCGGCGTTGGGGCGTTTGATTGATCGGGATCAAAAAGCCATTTGGGCGTGGATTAACACCACCCAAAAAGTACCCGCCGAAGACGTTCTTAAAATTGAAGAGGCCGTGGGCGGCGAAGTCACGCGCTATGATTTGCGTCCTGATATCTACCCCAAAACTCAACCCATGGATAAAATGCGCGTGCAGGGCGGTTGCAAGCTGAATGGGGCGATTAAAATCTCTGGCGCGAAAAATGCCGCGTTGAAACATATGTGCGCGTCAATTTTAACGGACGAGCCTTTTATCCTCAACAACATGCCAACTAGTTTGCGCGATGTGAAATTCCTAACCCAAGTGTTGGAACAGTTAGGGGTATCCGTTGATTTAGATCACGACAAAAAAATTGCGAAACTGCATGCTAAAGAAATTACCAGCCACGTTGCGCCTTACGAATTGGTGCGTAAAATGCGCGCCTCTATCTTGGTGCTGGGGCCGTTATTGGCGCGAACAGGTAAGGCGCATGTGTCGCTTCCTGGGGGGTGCGCCATTGGCGGTCGTCCTGTTGATTTGCATCTGACGGGCCTTGAAGCGCTGGGGGCGACCATTGAGCTGGAAGGCGGCTACGTTAAGGCTAGTGCGCCTGAAGGCGGACTGGTTGGGGCGGAAATTATTTTCCCCTTGGTGTCCGTTGGTGCGACTGAGCATATTATGATGGCGGCAACGTTGGCGAAGGGGGAGACAATTCTTCGTAACGCCGCGTGTGAGCCAGAAATTGTTGACCAAGGCCAAGCATTGATTGCGATGGGGGCAAAGATTGAAGGGCTGGGGACGTCTACGATTAAAATTACGGGCGTTGAGAAATTAGGCGGCACAACACATGATGTGATTGCAGATCGCATTGAAACAGGCACGTACATGTGCGCGGTTGGTTTATGTGGTGGTCAATTAACATTAGAAAATACACGTACGGATCTCTTATCTGCGTTGACCTCGCCATTGATTAAGGCGGGTATGATTATTGAACAAGACGGCAATAACGTGATTGTAAAGCGTAACCAAGCCAACTTAAAAGGCATGGATATGATGACTGAAGTTTACCCAGGCTTTGCAACGGATTTGCAAGCGCAATTTATGACGATGTTGACGTTGTGTGAAGGTGCAGGAATGGTGTCTGAGACGATCTTCGAAAACCGTTTCATGCACGTACCCGAGCTGTGCCGTATGGGCGCAAACATCACCGTGAAAGGCAATAGCGCCATTGTGCGCGGTGTAGATAAGCTTAAGGGCGCCGAAGTGATGGCCACCGATTTACGCGCCTCTGTCGCCATGGTGCTGGCAGGCTTAGTCGCCGATGGCGAAACCATCATCAGCCGTATTTACCACCTCGATAGAGGCTATGAAAACATAGTCGAAAAACTTACGGCCGTAGGTGCAAAGATTGAGCGGATTAAGTAGTTATAAACGCATTATTCAGAGGTTTTGATAAGACCTTTTGACAGCTTTAGCGTTTGGTATTTTGCGCATGGTCGTTGATAATCCCGGAGCGTCATAGACATGGCCTTGTTGTTTAAAGGCCTGTACGCATCCATCCCATCCATTCATGTCGTTCTCTATCGCGGTTAAAGTTTGGGGTATCAGTTTTTGTACAAGGAATGGTAAATTTTGTTTGCTAAATCCTATCATCTGATTCTCTACAAGATAATCCTCTTTACTAATGAATATTCCTTTTTCCTTTAAAATTTTTAGAGCTCTGTCTTCTAATATGATGTCCAGGTCGGAATAGAGAGCAAAGTTTTCATTGCCATTAGTTAGACGTTCCTTAAGTATGTATAGTCGTGCTAAGTCAACCTGTTTCCAAATGGGGGAGGCTTCATCTTCAAAGTTTGTGTGATTTTCTCTGAATATGCTGTTTTTGTATTCAGGTATGCACTCTAGTGTGTGTACTGTAATATTGGGGTGTGCAAATTTTTTATTTAGGTTGTCTGTAATGGAGGTGGAGTGTGCCCCAAAGCCGTAAATATCGACCCAAATATTTATGGCGGCTTCATTATATGTGCGCGCCATATTTTCTATATTAGAAATTAGAGAGGCAGGAATTGGACATAGGGGAGTACTATTCTTGTTGGGTAAAGGCAGGCGCGTTGCTTGTATCCAGACATAATTTAATGAAAAATCCATAACATTATGTATAACAAATTATATAGTGAGACAAGTTTTTTCTCGTGAACTATTATTTTTTTATGCTAAAATATAATCATGACAAATAATAAATTTATACTGGCTGTGCCCAAGGGGCGGATATTGGATGAGCTTTTGCCGCTTCTCTCACGCTGTGGGATTGAGCCAGAGGCCGCGTTTCATGACCCTAAGTCGCGCGCTCTGCGCTTTGCCACCAATCACGACAACCTCGATATCATTCGCGTGCGTGCGTTTGATGTGGCGACGTTTACGGCGTTTGGCGCAGCGCATCTGGGCGTTGTGGGCTCTGATGTGATTGACGAGTTTGACTACGACGAGCTTTATGCCCCCGTAGACCTCAAGATAGGAGGCTGTCATCTGTCTGTGGCGGTGCCTGATGCGATGGCGCAAGATTTAAAGCCTCAAAACTTGAGCCACGTGCGGGTGGTGACGAAATACCCTAATCTTACGCGTAAACATTTTGCTGCGCAGAATATCCAAGCAGAGTGCATTAAGCTAAACGGGGCGATGGAGATTGCACCAACCTTAGGGCTGGCCAATCATATTGTCGATTTGGTATCAAGTGGCGCGACGATGAAGGCCAATGGCTTGACCGAGATTGAAGAAATTTTAGATATTTCGGCGCATTTGGTTGTGAACCGTAAAGCGTTGAAGACGGAGGCCGAGTTTATTCATCATTGGATAAAAACATTTAGAGCCAATATCGGCGAGGCTGTTGCCGCTTGAGCTTAGTCTTATATATGAAGTCTATAAAACATATTTGCGTTTTGGCGTGTGTGCCTGTATAACCCTTGATAGGATTAAATAACTTAAGAATAAATAATATGGCTAAAGAAGATCTACTTGAATTTAAAGGTGTTGTAACCGAAATTTTACCAAACGCAATGTTTCGTGTGAAATTAGAAAACGACCATGAAATTTTGGCACATGCCGCGGGTAAAATGCGTAAGCATCGTATTCGTGTATTGCAAAATGACACAGTTGTTGTTGAAATGACGCCGTACGACCTGACGAAGGGGCGTATTATCTTCCGCGAAAAATAAGCGGACAAAATAACCGCTAATAATTGTAATTATAGGCTAGACAGTCTTAGCATATTATTTTATAAGCATTATCTATGAATACCACACGGTATGCCCGAGTAGCTCAGTGGTAGAGCAGGGGATTGAAAATCCCCGTGTCGAAAGTTCAATTCTCTCCTCGGGCACCATTTCACTTATTTCCTTCATTCGTTACTCATCATTATAGACCGCAAAGTCTATACCTATCAAGGGTTATCATTCCTTTGTCCGCCTCTCATCACCTTTATTAATCGTTTACAACCGCCAAATTAGGGGGTACTTTTGTGGGGTACTGAAAAAAACGATGGGGGTATCATGGCTTTAACGAACACAGCTTGCTTAAATGCCAAGCCAAAAGACAAGCCTTACAAGGTGTTTGATGGTGGAGGACTATATCTACATGTAAAACCCAATGGCTCTACGCTATGGCGCTTAAAGTACCGTTTCATGGGTAAAGAAAAGTTGCTGGCAATAGGGGTATATCCCACTATCAGTTTAGCAGAGGCAAGAGAAGCTAGGGGTAGCGCTAAAAAGCTATTGGCTCAAGTACCCCCAAAAGACCCAATGGCACATAAGGCAGAAGTAAAGCTAGGGGCGATGGAGGTGTCTCAAAATACATTTAAGTTGGTTGCGCTGGATTGGCATAATAATAACCTTGATGTTTGGAGCGCGGGGTATGCCAATAAGATTATACGCTGTCTTGAAAAACATCTATTCCCATATATTGGTAATAAACCGATAGCGGACATCAAACCTCCTGAATTATTAGAATGCTTAAGAAAAATCGAAGCGAATAAAAAATTCGATATGGCAAAAAAGACCAAGCAGATTGCAGGCATGGTATTTTGTTATGGTATTCAGACAGGTAAATGCGAATGGAATGTTGCTGAAAATTTAAGCGGGGCTTTAAAGAGCAAGAAAACGACACACTTTGCCGCGCTGGATGAAAAAGACCTTCCTGCTTTTATTGATGCATTAAAACGCAATGAAGCGCGTATCTTTGAACGTACCCGCCGTGCTGTTTGGTTTTCCCTCTATACCTTCCAGCGCCCAGGGGAGATAAGACAAGCGCAATGGAGCGAGATAGATTTGGAAGCTAAAGAATGGCGTATCAATGCGGATAAGATGAAGATGCGCCGTGCTCATATCGTGCCCTTATCAGACCAAGCCATTGAGATATTGAGGGAACAAAAGCAAGAAATAGATATGTTCAATACAGATTGGGTATTTCCTTCACAGGCAAAGCTTAAAAACCCCATGAGTGATGGAACAGTCAATAAAGCAATCCAGCGCCTAGGATTTGGTGAGAAAACAAAAGCCCATGGATTTAGAGCCTTGGCACGCACAACCATTAGGGAACGCCTGAAATATGATAGCGAAGTGATTGAAAAGCAATTGGCGCATAAAACGTCTAATCCGCTTGGTGAAGCCTATGACAGAACACAGTTTTTAGATGAGCGTAAAAAAATGATGCAAGACTGGTCAAATTATATTGATATACAAGGAAGTAAAAAATATGGTTGATTTAATGCAATTTACTTTACCTGATAAAATATTCGAAGCATTTTATGCTGAAGTTAAAAGTTTTGTCGCTGAAAACAGAAAAAAATCACTAAAAAATGACTTGTATAATTTATTATTTAGTCAATATCGTAAAGATAGCGTTATTTATGACTGTGAATATGGCCCTAGCCTTGCTGAAATAGAAGCGCTTCTTATCAAGTATGAGAAATCAATTCAAAAACTATTAAAAGAAACTGCAAAGCTTTATCCAGATATTGACGATGAGGAAGGCAATCATGTCGCATCTCAAATACCTTCATGGTTTTCCCCCAATATCGAAAAACTTCAATCTATGATAAACCCCAAATGTAATGGAACAATTACAGATTTACTCACTGGATTGAAAAAACATAGAAATGGCGGTAAGCCTAGACTATATGCAAGAAAACATTGGATCAAAGGCTTAGAGAAAATCTATGAAGAACATACAGGAAAAAAGGCAACAGCAAATAAAAACTATGACACTGATTTTTCAAAATTTGTAGAATCTTTTTATCTGAATTGTAGAAAGACAATGAATACTAAAGAGCTTGTAAGCAACGAAATAATTTATGAAGCATTAAAAAAAGCTAATAAAATCAAGCATTAGGATTGTTTAGCCAAAAATTCTGTTATTTTTCCCTTATTTTTCACCCATCACTATCGATCATATTCATTCACATGAAACACCGCATATTGCGGTTGTAAACTCTAAAAAAGGAGCATGTGAATGTCACAGCAAAAAATAGCTTTATCACTAGATGAAGCCACAACTTACTCAAATATCGGAAAAACACGTTTATACCAAGCTATCAATGATGGTGCTTTAAAAGCCCGTAAGCTTGGGCGTAAAACTTTAATCTTAAGAGCGGACTTAGAAGATTTTCTATCAAATCTTGATACCTACACCCCATCAAATAATGAGGTGCAGTCATGATAGACAATAATCAAACTCTAAAAACAGCCCTTAGTCTTTCATCTATTGGTTTTTCTGTAATGCCAGCGCAGGGTAAGCAACCCATAGGAGCATGGCAGGACTATCAACATAAATTAAAAACTGCTGGAGAACTCGAACGAGATTTTCAAAATTACACCAGCGCGAACCTAGGCATTATTACAGGTGAAATATCAAAAATATTTGTTTTAGATATTGATAGAATTGAAGGTGAAGAAAGCCTTTCTAAACTTGAAAATCAATATGCCCCATTACCCCCCAGTGTAGAAGTCATTACAGGTGGTGATGGAAGGCATATCTATTTTCAATACCCACAAGATAGAGAAGTAAAAAATAGCGCTGGAAAGATAGGCCACAAGCTTGATATTAGGGGTAATGGAGGTTTTGTAATATGTCCACCTTCAATCCACAAATCAGGAAAGCAATACCACTGGTCAGTTGACTGCACGGAAAATATCTCTCCAGCGCCTGAATGGCTTTTAAGCCTCACTACAACACCCCTCAATAGCCAGAACATAACTTCTAACCACGAATGGCTAAAGTTAGTACACGGCGCTTGTGAAGGTTCTAGGAATGAATCTATAGCTCGCTTATCAGGTTTATTATTAAGGCGATATATAGACCCTCATTTAACTTTAGAGCTATGCCTCGCATGGAACGAAAGCAGGTGCGAACCGCCCCTATCAAATGAAGAAATCAAACAAACAGTAAATTCAATAGCAGGCATTGAGCTTGCCCGCCGTACAGGAGTAAAACGCAATGACTAATCAAGACAATATAGACACTTTAAAAAACCTAAAAGAAAACAATAGCGATTTAATATCTAATTCTTTTGAAGAAATAGAAATGATACCTATTGCATGGCTTTGGGATAAACGCATCGCATTGGGTAAAATTAGCATGATTGCAGGAGAGCCAGGATTAGGAAAAAGCCAAATTTCAGCTTATTTAGCATCGCAGGTGAGTAATGGAAGTAGATGGCCTGATACAGATATAAATGCCCCTCAAGGCAATGTAATCATACTTTCAGCTGAAGATGATCCTAGCGATACTATTAAGCCTAGATTGATAGCTATAGGGGCAAATTTAAAACATTGCCATTTCATTCAGCCAGCGATGCAGGGTAATAAAAAATCATTTTGCTTAGATGAAGATTTAGAAAGGCTTGAAAAGCTAATGAATACTATTGGCGATGTTAGGCTTATTATAATAGACCCCTTAAGCGCTTATCTTGGCAAAGTAGATAGTCATAGGGATTCTGATATTAGGGCAGTTTTATCGGTGCTTAGTGATATGGCCTCAAAACACAATACCTCTATTATTCTAATTTCTCATTTAAACAAAGGAGAAAAGACCAGCCCCATTAATAGGATTATTGGAAGCATTGGAGCGCCCGCCGCATCTAGAGCCGTTTACTTGGTTATGAAGGATACAGAAAAGCCAGAAATACGGTATATTTTACCAGTTAAGAATAATATTGGTAATGATAAAGATGGATTTTCTTATCATATTGAAGGAGTAGATTTAGAGCTTGGTATTGAAACGTCTAAAATTTGTTTTAATGAAGAATTGATAGACGCGCATAAAATTTTATTAGGCACAGATCAAAATGATTATAAAGCTTCAACTGTTGCAGGTGATTTTCTTCTAGAAATCTTGAAAGATGGTGCGGTGCTTAAGTCTATTATAGATGAGCAAGCTGAAGGCGCTGGAATTAGTAAATCAGCTATATTTAGAGCAGGAAAAAAACTACACGTTAAAATTAAGAAATTAGACTTTAAAGGGGTTTGGGAATGGTCATTACCTGACAAGACCGAAGAAACCGAAGATTTCAAATTTTAATAACTAAGAACGTGTCGAAGTTTTCTCTACCTAAAATATGAATTCTTCGACACCTTTGAGAAATTATAACAAATTATTTTCCATGCTGAGTTGTAATTCTAAGTGATAGTATGCGCACGTAATGGCATCCACGTAAACGGTTTAGAGGGTTACTCATACTGAATTCTACCTAATTTCTTGATTCTTGAATACTTATGCCTAGGGAGGTAACCACGAAAATTTATTTTCCAATTTCAACACAGTTTACAGCGGTAAGGAAAGCACTGTCTTTATCGGAAGCTTTAAATTTTGTAGTTCTTCCGTCGCCCCAAGGACTTATTTTTAAAGCAGTGTCATTAGCACTGAAAATCATTCCTTTGCCGTATTCTAAAGCATTTGAAACCCAAACGCCTGTTTTTGAGCTATTAATAGATTTAGCAGCAATATAATAAACTTTTTCATGATTATTTGATTGTACAGCGTATGCATTCTTAGCGATTAATTTATCAGAAATGCCATGAATAAGTTCACTCGAGGCTTCTATACATCTATCATTTGCATGAGATTTTGGCATTCCCCAACTTAACAATATAAGCATTGAAACAATAAAAATTGTACTGTGTTTCGTTTTTAAAACCATGGTATTTTGTAACCTTTATAAATTTAAATCATCTTTATCAACATAAACAATATTTACTTCATTAGTAGCACTTTGTTCGTATTTCAGGCTAAATTCGTCTTTCTTCTTACGCTCAAGATACCACTTAGCAATGTCTTTATCGCCGTTTTGTATTTGCTTAGCTATAACAGATCGAGCTTCAAGAATAATTTTATTCTTCAAACGGTCTATTTTTTTACGAACCGCCTCATCTTTGTCATAGTAATCTTTAACAGTGGTATAGGGAACAAGACCATGAGAGCAGGCTTCATGCAATGAACACCCCACTTCCAAAAAAGGAGCTATGTTCGTAACATAATTCTCAATATCTGCCTTTTTACCTCTTGCCATAAACTGATTTTACCATTTAAATAATAAAACTTCGAATTAAGAAAATATGCTATCAATTAATGAGGTAAAAGTTTATTTGGGGGTACTATTGGGGGTATTTTTTAAATCCATTTTTGTTAAATTCAATTAAATCACATAGTTATAGATTAAACTCTGTCTCCTCCTCGCCATTTTTCTCTTAATATGATGTATGTAATTAAACTTTTCTGAACGAGAAGTTATTGAGGGCCTGTTTCCAGTTTGGGAATATAGCGCGTACGATGATGCTTAACACGTAGCATACCGCGAAGGCGGCAATTGTTTCTAGGATGGGTAAGGTTTCTAATAGGCTGTAAAGTGCAGGTTGTACGGGGGCGCTAGGCTCAATCGCGTTCATTTGCTGTGCAATAAACTCCATGTCCATGTCACTGATGCCCATGTTATCCATCAGGCTGTTCCCAGCGTTTGCTTCGTTGATTGTGTTCGTTAGTGCGTCTAGTGCTTGTAAAGTCATATTTGCCCCCATCTAAGTGCGATTTCATTCATAAAAAGACATTGCAAAGGGCATGCCAGAATGAATAGGCAAAAAAATACCCTCAATGATGCAGAGGGTATTTTAAAATGATGTTTAGTTTAGAGCCTACTTACTAAACCCTTTACCCTTATTATAGTTCCCAGGGAAATCTTTTAAGAGAGGGAGGTCTCCGTCCAGCTCATGCACGGTGGCGCATTGTGGAACGACTTGAAGCAAGCTAGGCCATTTCGCTGTCCAGCCACGCGTGTGGTCGGCATCTTGGATGAGTGAATAATGCACACAATCAGACAGTCCCAAAGCTTGGCGATAGCTGTGATATGTCCCTGGTGTGACTTTATCATCTGCCGCGCCAATAAAGTGATGTTGCGGGACATTCGCCAGCTCACGCGCGTAATGTGTAGCCAGTACCGCGCTGGACGCGACAGGGGCGGGGTTATGCGCATCGGCAAAGTTAGGGTTTAAATCTCCCGCAACGGTGCGCAATGTTTTAATGTCTTTACGGGTCGCGGCCAAAACAGCGGCGATGTTTGCCCCACCCGCATAGCCTACAATATGAAATTCCGTGATATCCCAACGGGCGGCAATATCATCAAGGGCGATGTTATAGGCTTCGATCACTTCTGGATCAAAACGGTTTGCTTTCCAATACTTAGGGTCACAGCCTTTTTCATTGGGCATTTTTAAATATTGGCAAGGGCGCGCAAGGTAGGCGACGTTTTTGGATTTATCACGAGAGGCGAGCTCTAAACCAACGGGATTGGCGGGGGTGGATTGAAAGCCAAAGAGGCCTGTCTTATCAATAGACTCATTCGTAAGGTCACTGAGGCTATCGCCTTCAATGTAGATAGAGGCCGATGTGCCGCGCTGATGCATGCGTTCCCATGCTTCTATGCCGAACATACCCGCAGGGATGGTGCGCTCAACCATAAAGGCGGGGCGCGCAATGTGATTGGCGGTTTGTTGTTTAACGTCGGTTATTGTGCCACAGGCAGACAGCGTAACAAGAGCAAGAACGGATAGAATAGAAAATTTAATCATAAGGAGACCCCTTTTGGAATTGAGAAACCATTTTAATACGAAAACAACTCTATGACCACCTCAAATTTTACGCGTCTTCTAAGGTTAAAATAACGGGCGTATGATCGGACGCTTTTTCTTCCCCGCGCGGTGCTTTGTCTATCACGCAATTTATTGCCTTTGAAACAAGGGGCGGGGAAAGTAAGAAGTGATCAATGCGGATACCATTATTCTTTGGCCATGCGCCTGCTTGATAATCCCAGAAGCTATATTGCTCTGCTTGTGAATTAAATATTCTAAAGGCATCATATAATCCTAAATTGAGCAGTGCTTGCCATTTTGCGTGTGTTTCGGGGCGGAACAAAGCATCGCCGCGCCAATTGGCGGGGGCATGGCAATCTGCATCGGCGGGGATAACGTTGAAGTCTCCCGCAATCACAAAGGGGATATTCTCCTCCCGTAATGTTTTAAGGCGCCTATATAAACGCTCCATCCACTCTAACTTATAAGTATATTTATCCGAATATTCGTCCGTGCCAGTGGGGTTGCCGTTGGGTAGGTATATATTAATGACTCTTATTCCGGCATAGCCAATCTCGATATAACGCGCTTGCTCATCACTGTCGTCGCCTTCAAGGGTGCGGCAGATAACGTCTTGGGGTTGTTTTGATAAAATGGCGACGCCGTTATAGGCCTTTTGTGGCACGGCCTCACTATGATAGCCAATTTCGGTGAAGGCATCATGGGGGAACTCTAAGCCTTTTAGTTCCTGTATCAACAACAAATCTGGCTGATTTTCGCCCAACCAGCGTTTAACATGCTCAAGGCGGGCTTTGATTGAATTGACATTCCAAGTGGCTATTTTCATGAAGAATATAAGACAGGAATTTAATGTTTTAGACAAGAGAAAGAAAATTCAATTTATATTACATAATTACGTTGACATAAATTGAATTTTGCTGTAGTTTCCAATAAATTTTATATAATAAGGAGAGTAATAATGGGTAACGGATCTACAGAGACACCTTTAAAATCGAGTGGTAACCTCGATCGCCATGTAAAGCATTTGTTCTTGACTAAAGGTCTACCTATGGCGGCAATTGGTATTTTTTCTCATGCTGCTTGGCCAACGGCATCTCCTTATCTTGTGAAGGCTCTCAAATCAGCTCACTCTACGGCAACAACAGGTGTCGCGCTTTTTGCAGGGCTTACCTCAGTTGCACAAGCTGCGACTGTTCTCACATTGGGGCTTGCGGCGACAGTTGTGGCGAAGAAAGTACCTTTTATTCACGATAGAATTTTTAAGACGGAAGCTCAAAAAGCAGCAAATAAAATGAATCAAGGTCACCTTTTTAAACAAGCCTTAAAATTAGGTGGATTTGGTGTGGTTGGGGCAGGGTTGGTGGCTGGTGGTCTAATGGTGGCGGGGCCTCTGTTGGCGCCGTATCTTGCCGCGGGTGCTATGGCGGCGAACGTTACGCCCGGAATGACTGCTGTGTATATTGCAGGAACGTGTGCTTCTGTGGCCACAGTGGGGGTGGGCAGTTTGGTCGGGTTTCCGTTGTTTCGTGATAAGTTTTCTGGACCACTTCTAGAAAAGTACAAAAAGTATAAGAAAAATAAAGAGGGTATCGTGCCCTCACAAAATTTGGATAATAAGGTGACACCTCCATCGCAAACGCGTGACTTGAGCCCAGCTAGGCCGGTGCCTGCATTGGACGAAGTTCTAAATATGTGGGATTTAGTTGAAAAAAGAGAACTGGAGCAAGCTCAGGCGGCTTCAACGATATCTTTGCAAGGCGAGGTTTTGTCTCAAAATTCTACTATGAACGCATCATCGGAACGTGAAGCAGAGACGGCGATGCCTGCGTCTGAACCGCCTGTGATGAAAACACAAATTGTGGTGGTGTCTTCAAAGGGTATTCAACAAGAGAAAGATATCTTGGCCTATATAAAAACGCAAGGGTTGAAAGCATTAGCGCGACATGACAAGCCTGCGCTTGAAAAAGCGATAGAAGCTGTAAACAAGACAAATCAAAAACAGCAAGATATTCGTAAGACTTACGTTGATGCTAAAGTTAAATATAATGAGGGCACTTTTGATGATGAGCAGATGCTATCTGCGCAAGCCAATTATCGTACACAAATATTAGAAATCGAACAGGTGATAGCGCGCGCCCAAATGAAAGTTACTGAGTTGCAGAGGCCAGGCCAAAAACACGCCACGCTAGTTGCTGAGTACAAAAAACAACAAACAGTGGTCAATGCGATGGAAACACTGGCCGATGTCCAAGATGCGGGAAGACAAATCACTAGGGCTGCTATGCGTGCACCTGATGATGGAATGCTTCAGCGGGTACACAAAGATATGTTTGGTAAGGTGAAAAAACTAAGCACTATTATTCATGCCGTTCGTACAGATGACAAGGTGAATTTGAAAGTTGTGAATGCGCACATTCTAAATGAGCGCACTCATTTGGAGAGTGCGGGATTTAAGAAATTCGTGAGTTTTGCGAAAAATGTAAAAACGTCAGCGCATGCTAAGCAAGAAGTGCCGCCTGCGACAGTTAGCTCAACTTACAATTTGGGCGCTTCGTCAGCGGTGAGCCCATCAGGCGCTGTTGTCGCAAACGACCACGTTGAGGTGGTTCGACCTACATCTGCGAACGATACGATGAATAATGATTCTGTCGATGTTCAAATTAAGCAAGCTGATGCTAAATTGGCGCAAACTGAGGCGGCGATAAAGGCTGTTGTCGCGCAACAAGCTCAAATTGCTGAGAAGCAAAATATCTTAGCTGCAAAACTTGCAGTTATTGCGACAAAAGAACGTGAACTTGTAGAATTACAAAAAGATGTTGCTCATGCGGAACGTGAATTTGAAAGAGAATTAAGTGATGATTTCTTGAATGCAGG
>CALDHI010000072.1 GCA_937941545.1 uncultured Alphaproteobacteria bacterium | reverse complement strand
CATCAAGTGAGGTGATTGTTCATTCTGATCAGGGTTCTCAATTTAACTTAGATGAGTGGAAGGCGTTTCTTAAAGCGCATAACTTACAACCCAGCATGAGCCGTCGTGGAAACTGCTATGATAATGCGGTCGCAGAAAGCTTTTTTCATCTGCTGAAAACCGAAAGAATTAGGAGAAAAACTTATAAAACAAGGGCGGACGCTCGTCAGGATGTGCTCGATTATATAGAAATGTTCTATAATCCAAAGCGGAAACATGGTAATAATGGGATGTTGCCATCTTGTACTGAATAGCGGAAATCTACAATCGTTTTAAAGTCAGGGGCAAGACGTCCCAGTAGCCACATTAGCTCTACATTGCGACCAGACTCACGCTCTAACCTGCAGCTTGATTGAACGCGGTTTAAGTAGCCGTAAATATAAAGCTTTAACATCACGCTAGGATGATATAACGGACGACCCGTTTCTGCAGGGATTGTCTTAAATTCCATATTGCCCAACTCAAGATCATCAACGAACACGTCAATCACCCGCACTGGATTATCTTGCGTAATATATCTAATTTGCATCCAAGGGTACTTACTTAACATCCATGGATATCTCTGAATAAATAAAGCAAAGTTATCGTCTGGGTTAATATCTTTAGATACTTGGCTTTTAGGGAGACTGCTAGCCAAATCAAATTCTCTTTGAGTTTTTTGTGAAATTTGAGTGCTATTTAATGTCATGACAAATTCTCCTTTGTTTGGTGTTTGTACAAAACAAAGGAGAATCTGTATTAGAAAACGATAGGGAAGAACTGTAAGTATAATGTAAATTAGGAACATTATACTGAAAATTTAAGTGTCCTTTGCTCATGATTTGAAACAAATTTAGAAATTTCCATGCGATAGCCAATGCCTGCTTCTGTAACTATACTTACAGGAATAGAAGAATTTTTTTCAATTTTCTCTCGGATTTGGCCAATAAATACGCGCAAGTATTGCGTATCTTCAATATGGCCATCACCCCAAACAGCCTTAAGTATTTCACGATGTGAGAGCATCTTCCCTTTATGGATCATAAAATAGCGCAGCAAATTATATTCTTTGGGCGTAAAAGGTAGTAGTTTATCATCCAAAAACACTTCATGGCGCACTAAATCAATCCGTAAGGGACCATTGACGATTTCAGGCTCACCCGCTTCATACACGGCTGAAGATCTCAAAGCAGCATTAATGCGTGCGCTTAGAACATTTGCATTGAAGGGTTTGAAAACATAGTCATTTGCACCAGTGTTCAAACTAGAAATAACCAACTCATTATCGGTATGAGCAGAAACAATAATAATGGGTACTTCTGACCATTCCCTGATGGCTTTAATGACTTCAATGCCATGCATATCAGGTAAATCGAGAGCTAAAAGAGCTAAATCGGGTTTTATAGAGGCACAAAGTTGTATGGCTTGCTTACCAGTAGAACAATCTACTAACTTAAATTCTGCTTCGTCCAAAATAAGATTAAGCATCTTTTTATACGATTGGTCTGGATCTACAATCAGTAGTGAATTTTTCTTTTTGGTCATAGCGTTCCAAGGCGTTCATATTAAATGTTAATAATAAAAGGTAACCCTTTATACCATATAGTTATAAATAAACGTAACTTATTTGTAAATGTAGAATTAGAAAGACGGTTTTGAGTATATCAAAGGGAGCTATTGAAAACAATATAATCCTTACGCAAAGATTATATAACTACCTCATAAACACATAGTTTCTTTATGACATCTATTATAATTTTTTACCATGAAAGTAATTTAACCCTTAAAATAAAGTAGAATAAATGACCAAGGAAACAGACATAGTCAATATTCTAGTTGTTGATAACGATTTCTCGGAAACAGCAAATATTAAATCATGGCTCAATCAAGATATGCATATTCCATGGGGCATAACCTACTTTGCAAATTTTGAGGAAGCGCGGCCTAAGGTAAAGGAAGCTGACCTTGTTATCCTTAAACCTGAGAGAAAGGGATTAGCGACACGCAGAGAAGTTTTTAAGGATATAAATTGTGAAGCTTTTGATACACCCATTATTGTTTTAACAGACGATAGTCATGATCAAGACAGTCTATCTACTTATGTCATGAAGAGAGGTGCTGCAGATACTTTAATCAGAGGCAAACTATCAAGATTAGCAGAGGCCGTAGAATTTGCTCTTATGCGTCAGAAGATAAGGTGTAAAGAGCGAGAAGAAGCTAAAACTACTCTATCCATGTTTATGGGTGATTATTCCGCAACGAATAACAACTTTAAAGAAAAGAAAGACCAATCATGAAAGCTATAAAAGATTTTATAAAAATTTTTCTAGGTTCATTACCTAAACGTAAAAATAAAGCTCAAAGCGCAAAATTGTATCATGGTTACCTGTCATCAAATCGTGACCAGTATCTCTGGTCCAATCCTCACCAGCTTTTAATAAAGTTTTAATAGCGCTTTGAGATATATGATTAAGTGAAGCTGTTATATTTTCGACGTTTGCTACTTTAGGAAAAGCTGACCAGCTTAATGAGCTTCTTGGAACCGACTCTACGATAATAGCTCCGACGGGATTTCCTTCATGTTCAGCGATTTTAATACAATATTTGGGTTCTGTAACTCAATTCATACTTTGCGACAGAACCAGTAAAACGAGCTTTGAGAATTGTTCTTTAGCCTGACAAGGTCTAACTACCGACATTACACTAAACGCTCACAAGTTAATTATTAACATTAATATCAATATTTACAAAAAACTTATAATTTTATTTCACTTTCTACATAGCATTTTAACATACTTAATTATATCTATTAATCGTTCAAAATTTCATTTGTGTTGTAATTTTTAATCTATGTATTGCGATTTTAATGAATAAAAAGGAATATTTATGGATAAAATTCAGACCTGTATAATTGAGAATAAATCCCTTATGCGCGAAGGGTTGAAAAGTTTACTTAACAAATCACGTTTTCACGTAAGCATAGCTTTTGCAAATGTGGAAGAGGTAAAAGCCGTAAAAGATATTACGTTTGATCTAATTATTTTGAGCGTTAATAAGCATATTGAAGAAGTTTCTGAACGTATTGAGCAAATAAAAGAGAAATTTCCAAAAGTGCGTATTGTTGTCTTAGCGGAAAGTTTAAATGAGTCAATTATAACAGAATGTTTCTCAGTCGACTCAGATGGCTTGTTATTGAAAGACATTGCGGCTAAGCCATTGATTGCCTCACTAAATTTAGTAATGAGTGGGGAGAAAGTTTTTCCAACTTCAATGACCGCTATTATCTTATCGGGGTGGAATCAATGGCAAAGCCGCGGCTTTCATACAAAGGCATCCTGCCAAAATATTGCATTTTCACCACGATGCTTAGACGTCATACAATTGTTAGCCGAAGGGTGCTCTAATAAGATTATTGCGCGGCGTTTGGACATAGCGGAATCTACAGTAAAAGTACATTTAAAAGCTATATTAAGAAAACTAGAATTGGGCAATAGAACCCAAGTTGCCATCTGGGCAATCAACCATGGTTTCATGAGTGCATTGTCTCAAGAAGGCAAAATAGTAAATTAAGAGGTTCTCATTAATAACCTGCATCAACCACCATTCCCGTCCATGTTTCAACGGAACTATTTGGTACATAGGATACGGCGCTTTGTGTTGCGACGCGCTCTGTCCATGTACTGACCACGGCGCTGGTATATATATTATTATTATAATTACTAGCAGAGCCATCAAATGATTTTGGTGAGAAGAAACTGTTAAAGCTGCCTGCATTCCATGTAGTGTTGGCACCTTTATGACTGCTGCCTTTAAACGCGGGGATAACATCCCCGCCTTGAGTGGTAATCAAAGCAGAATTGCCCTTACTTCGGGTTACTGTTAAAAGACTGCCATTATTCACGCGCAGCATATTTTTAGGTTTAATTTTAAAAGTACCGTCATTCAATATAGCTTGCTTGCCTCCAATGCTCATGCCCACACTGCCATTGGGTGTGTTAAAACTAAATGGTTTTTGATTCAACTGCGCCTGTGCAGTGAGCGGTGATAACAATAAAGCACAAAATAATGCGGTGTGGCTAAATTTCATAATTTTCATCCTTATATAGATTTAATCCTAATTATTATTATACATATTTTATTTCCGCTATACCAACTATATAGATGGTTATACACGTCTTAATCTTGACTATTTAGAGCTAATACTTTTGCGCCCTTGATAATACTTTTGAGATATTCTTGTAACCCTTGTGAGCCGTATCCAATTTAAAAGCTATATGTAATTGTCTACAAATAATAACAAATGTCAGGCAAGACCAATGAAGAATTTTAACACTCTTAAAGCCCTATGCATGCTCGTACCTTTCCTATTAAGCTCATGCAGTACGGCGAAGCTACAGCACAATAAAGCTGGGTTTGAGCCTGCTTATAGCTTTGCTGTTACAGATAACGACACACCTTATAGTCAATGCTTACAACAATTAAAAATGATTGATGTTGATAATCTCCCCATATTTGCCGTGGGTGAGGTGGCTGACAAATCAGGTCAAATTAATTATGATGAGAACGGTCACGCGATAAGCCAAGGTATATCTGAAATGGTCATCAGTGCGCTAGCTAAAACCAATAAAGCGCATATGGTAGAACGTTTAGATCTGCGTATTCCTTTGGCCGAAGTTAAATTATCGGAGCAAAAAAAACTGAGCCGAAGTATTGAAGATTACGGCAAACTTCCTGCTAGTGACTTCATTGTTGTTGGCGCACTGACAGAGCTAAATTTTAATATTGTTAGTGGTGGTGCACAATTATTTGTACGTGGCATAGGCGGTGGTGCGCGTACCGTGGTAGTAAATGTAGCACTTGACCTGCGTGTGATAGATTCAAAAAACTTCGCCATACGCTACGTAACCAGTTTGCAAAAACAAATTATGGGGTATGAGGTAGAGGCTAATGTCTTCCGCTTCTTTGGTAACTCTTTAATTGAATTTGATGCGGGAGCAGTTCGTAACGAGCCGATGCAATTGGGCGTGCGTTCTGTTGTTGAAATGGCTGTATATCAGATTATGACAGATTTCTTGAAGCTTCCAGGGGCGATCGGCTGCAGCCTCGTGAAGAGTGATGCAATGAAAGCACACTTAGATATTAAGCAGCCTATTAAAAACTCTATGAAGGAGAATTAAAATGATACATAAACGTAAACTTCTCCTAGCGACTGCCGCCGTTGTGGCGTTGGGGCTAGGCATGCCATCACAGGCTCAGGCTTTTGATGAAGTAGACTGGAACTGGGTTGTTGATGTTAACAAAAATATCACTGAAGATATTGATGTTAACGTAGATGTTAACCCAACTGGTATGACAACTATTGAAAGTCTACAACACAATATTGGTGACATTAATGCCACTTCTACTGTGACAGATTTTCAAAACAACCCTCCAGGAATTGGTGAAGGTGGAACAGTTACAGTTGATGAAATTGTAACTGTGACATCTAACTTTAATAAACCTGTGGGCGATGGAAACTCTGTTGTAAATGCCGGAGGTGGTGTTGCTGATGATGGTGATTCACCGTTAGATAGCACATACCTTGGTGGTACATTAGGTGAGCAAGCCAATGGTTATACCGTTATTAATGACGTCAACATTTCAGGTGAATTTGCCATTGAAGATGTTGAAGGTGTTAATGATGCTATTGACCTACCTAAGATTGAAAATACTGCAACAGCTGTTGCCAATAACTTCAGTCTAGATAGTGCAACTGCAGTGAACGTGAACAGTGGTCAGATCAACTATGGTGACTTTAACGTTCCTGAATTGGATGGAGATCAGACTCCAGCCGTTCTTGCAAATGGTCAAGCTTTAGCAGCTGTATTTGATGCCTCAGGTAATGAGCATGTTAGCAACGCTTATGTTGCCACATTGGCTGGCGCTTTGGGTATTATTACGCAAGGCGAAGTAAATGCTGATGCCACAATTGGCGGTTTAATGGATAGAGAGATCGACGATAGTATTATTAATGCTTCTGTTGAAAATGCTGCCACAGCCGTTGGTAACAACTTTAGTGTAAATTTAGAAGCCATCTCATCAGATGATGCTTTTATGGTGGCTGATAATACTCAGTTTAACTACGCTGATGTTACTGCGAATGCGTCTGTGATTGATTTGTCCCTTAATAGCTACACTGGATTTGGCGCTGCTGGATTTGGTAATTCATTGGAAGGCATTCAAACACCTATTATTAGTAACGTAGCCACAGCTGTTGGTAATAACGCCAGCATAACAGTGACTTCACCTGGTAATGTTGTGAACGGACTGTAATTTTATAAATTATAGTGAATAAAATTTTAAGAAGGCGACAATGGAGCCGCCTTCTTACCCTTTTAAAGAACAATGATAAGGAGCAAGAAAATGAAGTTTCTATTCAAGAATAAATATAGTTTTTATGGCGCTTGCGCAGTTATAACAATTTTGCCGTTTAATTATAGCCACGCGCAAGGTATGAACAATAACGCTTGGTCGCCAAACCCATCCAATCGAGCCTCTATTGCGGCGTTAATCCGCCAAGTTGAACAAGGTGAAGCATCTGGTTCAATAGGTAGTGCGGCCAGTGCTAATGGAGTAACACAGCTCATTTGCGGTACGAGCAGCGGTGACGGCGGCTTAACTAGCGCGACATCACAGGCTAACTCATCTTGTATTATCATGAATAATTCCAGTGGCGATTTAAATGTAAATCAGGACTCAATAGGCGATCAATCTGCTGATGCTGTATTGACAGCAACAACCACGATAGATGAAACTATTAATGAAGCTGAATGACAGGCAAGGGTGGTATTTGCCTGTTGAGCGATAAATTTCCGTTTTTTCGTTCTCGGAAAGCAAAAAAGCTGTCTATGCCACAAGATGCGAAGCGTGAAAGCCGCAAATTGAAGTTGCCAAATGAAATTATCTATAACGGCGTAACCCAAAAGCACTTATAGTAATTAGCGTTAAGAATGAGAAATGTTATAATGTTGCATGATATATTCATTAGACCTGAGAGAAGCCGTAATCTCGTACATAAATAATGGCGGTAGCAAGATTGAAGCGATGCGTATATTTAATATATCCCGCGCAACTTTATACCGCTGGTTTGGGATGAATGGCCGATTTCTGCCTAAATCAGACAAGCCCCCTCTTTTAAAATAGCTATTATTTGACATAATTAACATTTTGATAACCCTTACTCTGTAGGGCATAAGCGCATTCATATTCCAAATTACCTGTTGCCTCAATAACAACTTTGACAATGTCGTATGGTTTGAAATATTTAATCAGGGCAGCAATACCCGCATTATTGTTTTCAAATGAACGTAAAACATCCATCGGGTATAAGCAGACATCGAGTGTACCTTCCGATACATCAATGCCAACGTATGTGTCTTGGTGGTTTGTCATGATATTATAATCTCCTGTCCTATGTACGAGATCGCCTGTGTATGGGGCTTTAGCCTACGGCCAAAGCCCCATATACGGATCGTTGTTGGCACAGATGGTTTTTGGGCCGACCTTGATTTAAATGATCAAAACCGATTTTTAGTTGGGGCAAACCTTACTGAAAAAAAGAAAGTTGATGATTGTAGCGCTTTAATAATTAAAAATTTAGCTCCACCACAAGAATCCAGAGTTAGCACCCCCAAAGCCCCAAATATCTACATAGTAGATTCTCGATGATTGACTCTGTGACGTCATAACTGTCATAAAGTGACAAATAATCACCCTCCTATTCCTAAAATAACATATTAATTTCCATAATTAACATTATCGTACCCATATTATATGCACATACTTGACACCTATAGTATATAAATATATACTTATATAGGAGTAGAGGAGCAACTTATGCATACATCAGAACAAGAAAATTCAAAACGTCGGCCTATAAACTTAACAATTCGCGCCGATTTACTTAAAGAAGCAAAAGACCTCAAGCTGAACGCTTCAAAAGCAGCAGAGTTAGGTATCGCTAATGCTGTTAAAACAGCTCGAGAAGAAACCTGGCTAGCAGAAAATAAAAAGGCGCTTCAAGCCCACAATCAACGCATTGATAATGAAGGCACATTACTTACACCTGAGTGGATAGATTAATCATGGCACGTTTTGACGTATATAAGTTTAACAGTAAATCTGTGCCGTTTGTATTAGACGTTCAGGCTGACTTACTAAGTGATCTTAACACGCGTGTTGTTGTGCCGCTGATACCTTTAAAAAATGCACAGAATGAGCTTTTACCGAAACTTAAACCTTCGATAGATATTGGTGGAAAATTTTATGTTCTTATTACAACTGATATTGGAACCGTTAGCACGAGTTCGTTAGGAGAATTTACCGTTAACATTGAGAATGAGCATAGGCAAACTGTAACCGAAGCTTTAGATTTTCTAATGCAGGGTTTTTAAATTAATGGTTTGTAACTACATTAATTATTAATAAAATATAGAGGTAAAATTATGACTTCCATAAACGTGTCATTTTCAGATAAAATTGAAGTAGAAAAAACACTGGCATTTAGATCAGCCATAGACATGGGAAGAAACAGCGGCAAAGGTAACCGCTTATTTAAACAAATAATTTCTGATGCTAAAAAGATAGCAAAAATTTCTAAATAACCAGCATAATTAGTTCAATTATAAAATCTAAAAACTTATAGTATTTTACATATTGTGATTATAGACTCACTTCTTATTTTATTGATTTAATTGAATAAAATACGCTTTAATTTCCGTAATCATTATTATCACTCTATAGTTACCTAATAAAAAAGCCCACTTTTTTAAGTAAGCTTTTTAGATATTCTTGTCGCTGAAAGTGGAGGCTTGCGCCCGCGTATCTCTCAACATCTATGTACATGATATAACTAAAAGGTTATAAGTGTCAATTAAATTCCAACTAGTGCTTAAATATGACCTTCACTACAGAACAGCTTACAAACATTCCTAATGTACTGTCACAGCCTAGATTTGCTACTTATTTACAACACTGTAACAACAATAGAGATCAGGCACTAGCTCTATATCAGTGGAATCTTGAACTGTCTGCTGCCTTTATTATACCCCTTCACTTATTAGAAATAACCGTCAGAAACGCTATAGTTGAAGGATTGACTAATATTTATACTTTAAACTGGCCGTGGGATCAAAACTTCATACTTAGTTTACCTAGCCTCTGGCGGTTACAAACCGAGACAAAATTTACAACGTGTAGCAAGAATGCCTAATCCAACAATGGGCAAAGTTGTAGCAGAGCTAAAATTTGTGTTTTGGGAGAAAATGTTTACAGCTAGGCATGATACAAGGATTTGGAACAGCCAATTGAGAGCATGTTTTCCTAACTCCCCAGATAATTTAACAGTAGCTCAGTTGAGAACTAAGATTTTTGATGACATCAATTCTATCCGATCATTAAGAAATAGAATCGCCCATCATGAACCTATTGTCACTAGAAATGTCCAAGACGATTTTGACAGAATTTATAAACTCGTTTCTTGGAGAGATACTGTAACAGCCGAATGGATGAATGAAATCCAAACAGTAACCCATTTCATTTCAGGACGTCCATAAACACCCCCATCGAATAAACATCACTGGTCATAATAATAAAATTAACTTTAATTTATAAATGAGAATAATTCTCATTATCTATATTGACCTCCTTACACAGTAATGATAATCATTCTCAATCAGGAAATTAATGTTGTTAGCGAGGTTATTATTACAAATGAAGAAAAACGCACGATTGAAATTGAAAGTTCAATAGCCACCTTTTTTGGTTTGATGAATGACGGGGTTAAGCCCTCATAGCCTCCATCAGGGGCTTTGTCCCCATGATGTTCATCACACGTTTTAAATTATAGGCCAGCACATGCAGACTCATTTCTGCCCTAACGCATCGCCGCAGCTAAGGGTGATTTGCCAGAAATTGTGTTTTGTGTCTCTTTCAGCCATTGCCCCAACTCTCCAAGAAGAGGTTTGGACTGTGCCTGCCGGACGGCCTTTCTTATATCTGGTGGCTTGCCTTTGATCTCTTTTTCTACCGCGTAAAGCGCTGCAATACGTTTAATAGCCTCTTGAGCAAGAGACGAGCCCGTTGCTTCATGAACATCAAAGAACTTACGCCGGACAGTCGTTGCAAACGTCCCGGCTGTAACAGTTAACGCTGATTGGTCTTTATTCTCGGCGTGTTGTTGGTTGGTCGATGAATGGACGGATGCAAACAAGCTTTGTCTTGAATGCTCTTCTTTTAATGGCCGTTTGGCATTGCAAACCATCAAGTGAGGTGATTGTTCATTCTGATCAGGGTTCTCAATTTAACTTAGATGAGTGGAAGG
>CALDHI010000071.1 GCA_937941545.1 uncultured Alphaproteobacteria bacterium | reverse complement strand
ATCAGGCATATCTCATCTCTATTTTAGCTCTAGGCAACATCAAACTTTGTTGTACTTTAACGCCCTCTAGTGCCCCACTAGTGCCCCAGACATAAAAAAAGACTTAACAATTTCTTGCTAAGTCGTTTATTTTATTGGTTGCGGGGAGGCGATTTGGTATTAAATCATGCTTAATTGATCTTGATCCAAATAATCATAATGACTTCTTAACTCCCATATAAGAGGGTCAAATTTAAGGTAGGTAAGTGACCAGGTATAATTCTGAATTTACGCTGTTTTTTAGTTGTATTAACAGAGAAAAACATCAAAAATGATAGAGCTAGGTATGGTCTATTTTTTTTAAAATACATGATATTTTCTATAAGAATATTATCCTTATCTTTTCTTTGTAAAGTCATAAAATAAAACTTCATTTATTCCCCCCGCTCCACATTTTAAGATTGATAATGGAAATTACTAAACTAAAAAGATATAATCTTCATGGGTTACTATTTATACTATTGTTTTATTAATATATGTAAAAAAAATGCTTGCAAATAATAATGGACTAATTGCTGAAGTCCAGAGCCAGTATAGCGGTTTATTGAAATTAAGTGGTTTGTTCAATGACAAATTAATTATGGTTGTGTAAGTGATACCCCGAAACGAACAATCTAAAATAATGAGATATGTGTTGCATAAAATGACAATAAATCGTATAATATAAGTTATGCGCATTTTAATTTTGATAGTATTGTTGTTTGCATTTACCGCTGGAAGCTTTGCCGGCGTTGCTCATGCTTATGCAGAGAATAATGCATATTCACAACATCAAGTTGATAATGTAGACAATACGCCTTGCCATTCAGAGCAAGATCAAAATCATGATGAGAGTGCATGCGATGACTGTTGCTGTGTACATTCTCACTCAATGGCTACCTCAACAAATCCGACGAAAACGACACTTGCTGTCAGTAAGCAAAATATCATTGCATCGTCAGATCATTATTATTCTACCGAGATATCGAGTTTAAAACGTCCACCCCGTCTTTAATATTAGCAGGCTAACTATGCCTGTATTTTGCGTTAGCTCTGCTCAGGGCTACGTTTTTTTATGAACATTATTAGATGGAAATCAAAATGAAATACTTATATATACTACTTCTATGTGCATTTTTTGTACCTATACAGTCGGCTCGAGCTGAAACGCTTTTATTGGAAACAGTGATTGAACAAGCCCTTCAACACAGTCCAGAAACAGCTCGCATATTAAATAGCTTTGCTGACGCAGATGCTGAGGCCTTTGAAATCGAAACTTTAAATAATCCAACAGCCGAGATTAATGCTACGGCTATAGAGGATAATGCATCACGGTCCATTGGAATAGAAATTGAGCAACCTATGCGCCTTTCTAATTTTGGATCACGCGGATCGTATGCTTATGCAGTGCGTCGTGCAGCGAATATTGAGCAAAAAGCACAGATGCTTGAGCTTATTCACTCTATCACGCGGGTCTACGCATCTTATTGGGCATTGCAGGAACAAGAAAAAATCCTCTCCGACAATGTTAATTATGCCCGTAAGAAACAAAAGCTGATAAGACGCGCTGCAAAAGAAGGACGTGTTGATGCATCAGATGCTAAAGTCTTTGAAGCTGAAGCGCTGCGTTTAGAAGAGCAACTTCGCGTGATGCGTGCCAGAAAGGTAAACGGTGCAGCTAATTTACTGCGTATGGCTGGAATGGATCAGACCGTATTTGATGCTGAACGCCCTAAAAGCCCTAAATTTCCTAAACTGGCTACTCTTACCTCTTTGGCGGGTAATGAAGGATCAATTCGTAGCCTTTTAGAAAGTCGTAAAGCTCTTGCAGAAAGACGATATAATGTAGCACGTCAAGATGCTGGTTTTCCTGAATTTGCGCCTAGGGCTGTTATTGAACACGACTTTGATGATGATAGCACTGTGATCTTATTCGGTGTAAATATCGCTATTCCAATTTGGGATCGTAATAATGCAGAGCTTTCCAGAGCGAATTCAGAACGGCGGTTGGCGCAGAGTAATCTGAATGCATTGAATGAACAAAATTTTGTGAATGTATTAGCCGCGTCTTTTGAAAAAGCTAAGGCAACGCAAATCTCTGCATCCACATACAGAAATAAAATTGTTCCATCATGGAATGATGTGCAGTCTCTCACAGATAGAAAATTTAAGAATGGACAAGCTTCAATTCTTGACCTGTTCCAAATGCGCGAGCGCATTACGGGCGTACAAAGCGAGGCCCTTCAAACATACTTAAACTCTATTGAGGCACGCATTGAGCTTGAAAGCTTAATTGGTCATAGCCTCACAGAATCAAAGGAATAAAAACTATGAACAGACTTATAACACTACTCGCTTTTATAGCATTTATTACCCCTGCATACGCAGGTCCAGGGCATGATCATGGGGAAAGCGCATTCGCTGGTGGTACAGGCCCTGCAACCCATTTTGATTTAACCTATCAGCAAATGAGCAATTTGGATATTCAATCAGCAAAGGTTGAGTTTTTACCTATTGCACAAGCAGTTGACATGTTGGCCTTTACTGAACTATTGCCAGAGAAGCAAGCATCCATTTCTCCTCGATTTGGCGGTAAAATACTTGATATTGCCGTGAAGGTTGGGCAAGAGGTAAAAAAAGGACAACGTTTGGTGACTCTTGAGCCAATCAGTGTTGGAAACAACAATGTTGTTTTGCCTGCCCCTATTGACGGATTTGTTCTTAATCTGCATGCGGGTGTTGGTGACATCATTGATGCAGGTGGCAATATTCTTGAGGTAGGTGATGCATCACAGATGCTGGTGCGCGGAGTGGCTTATGAAACACCAGACATTCAAATCCTTCAGGTAGGACAAAAAGCAAAGCTACATCTTGATATTGCTCCCGATCGACACATTGAAGGGAAAATCCAGCGCATTAACCGTGTGATTGATCCCGAAAGCAGAACATTTTCAATATTTGCCCTGATTGATACGCCAAAAGGTGACATTCAACCTGGATTACAAGGCACGATGGAAATTTTCACAGGCTCGGATACACCTGTCATAGCCGTTCCTAAACGTGCTGTTTTAGGAGAGCTTGGGACTTACTTTGTCTATGTTATCAAAGGGCAGGAAGTTGAAAAACGCAATGTTACAATCGGCGTAAAGACAGGCCATCATATTGAAATCAAAAGTGGGCTGTTTCCCAATGAGAGCGTTGTGACAAACGGTAATTACCAACTACAATATATGTCTGTTGGTGGCATTCAGGAACATACAGATGACGAAAAACCTCATGATGAACAAGAAGGTCATTCCCATGATGACGGCCCTGATCATAACGATGAGACTGAAGCAGATAATCAAGATGACCACGCAGATCATGATGATCACAGCGATCATAAGCATTAAGGGAGGAATGAAATATGTTTGATACAATTATACGTTTTGCCCTGAATTATCGCCTTTTGGTAATTACTATCGCGGCGCTCATGACTGTTTACGGCTTTCAGGTTGTACGGACGCTTCCAGTAGATGTCTTTCCTGATTTAAACCGTCCAACAGTTACTATTATAAGTGAAGCACATGGCCTTGCCCCTGAAGAAGTCGAAACTCTTGTGACCTTTCCTGTAGAGGCTGCCATGAATGGTGCAAGCGGCGTGACGATGGTTCGGTCATCATCATCTATTGGCTTTTCCATTGTGTATGTTGAGTTTGATTGGGATATGGATATTTATCTTGCTCGGCAAATTGTTGGAGAAAAATTAAATCAAGTTGCTGGTAGCTTACCAGATAATGTTCAATCCATTATGGGGCCAGTGTCCTCAATTATGGGCGAAGTAATGTTTATTGGTATTACATCCGAAAACCCAGATATTGGACCGCTTGATTTAAGAACGATTGCTGATTGGGATGTGAAACAAAGATTGTTGGGCATTAGTGGCGTATCCAAAATCACGGCAATTGGTGGTGATTTAAAACAATATCATGTACTGGTCGATCCTCAGAAAATGCTTAACCACGGCATTACTTTGCATCAAGTGCGCGAGGCATTAGAAAACGCAAATGTGAATACGACTGGCGGGTTTTTATTAAATGCATATCAGGAGTATTCAGTTCGTAACTTAGGCCTTATTAGATCTCTGGATGATTTAGAAAAAACTGTCATTGCGAAAGAGGTTTCTCCTGATATGCCTGCCTTAACGCTTGCGGATGTTGCAGAGGTTAAACTGGCTGGGCCTATTGCCAAACGCGGTGATGCTTCTGTCAATGGTAAACCAGGTGTCTTGCTTGCCGTTTCAAAACAACCTGGAACAGATACGATTGATTTGACCGACCGAATTGAAAAAGAACTCATCTCTATTGAGAAATCACTGCCTGAGGGCATCGTCCTCAATCCTGAGATTTTCAAACAGGCTGACTTTATTAAAAACGCTATCCACAATATCATTGAGGCGCTTCGCGATGGTTCTATTCTAGTGGCAATCGTCTTATTTTTGTTTTTACTGAATTTTAGGACAACCGCAATTACGCTAGTGGCCATTCCTTTATCTATCGTGGTCACCCTCATCATCTTTAAGTGGTTTGGTATGAGTATTAATACCATGACACTTGGAGGGCTTGCTGTAGCTATTGGGGAGTTGGTTGATGATGCGATTGTCGATGTTGAAAACGTATTCAGACGATTACGAGAAAATAGGCATAAAAAGGATAAAGAGCCCGTTTTAAGTGTTGTATTCAAAGCCTCTAAAGAGATTAGAAACTCAATTGTTTTCTCGACCATTATTGTATTTATGGTTTTCTTGCCACTCTTTGCTATGAGCGGCCTTGAAGGGAAAGTCTTTATCCCTCTTGGCGTGGCTTATATCACAGCAATTATAGCTTCAATGCTCGTTTCGCTTACAGTGACGCCAGCTTTATGTTCCTACCTCTTACCGAAGATGAAGCGTATGGAAGATGAGAAAGATGGGTGGCTGGTAAGGCAATTAAAAGCCGGACATAGTAAATTTTTAAACTTAGCTCTGCCTCGCCCTAAGGCTGTTTTGACTATGGTCGCCGTATTGTTTTTAGGAGCTTTAATGCTTGTACCGACATTTGGGCGTGAATTTTTGCCGGAATTTAACGAAGGCAGCTTCACAATCAATGTAACATTACCACCCGGAACATCGTTGGAAGAAAGCAACCGCCTCGGTATTTTGGCTGAGAAACTTATGCATGAAATTCCCGAGGTTGCCAACACTGGACGAAGAACAGGTCGCGCTGAAGAGGATGAGCATGCACTTGGTGTCAACTCCACAGAATTGGAAGTGACGTTAAAACTATCTGAACGACATAAAGAAGAAATCGTTGCAGATATTCGAGAAAAGCTAGGCTCAATTCCCGGTGTTATTATCAATATCGGTCAGCCTATTTCTCACCGTATAGATTTCATTACTTCTGGTATTCGGGCGCAAATCGCAATTAAAATATTTGGTGATGATCTCAATATATTGCGTACCAAAGCTGCCGAGGTGCAGGCCTTGGTTCAAGATGTTGAAGGCATTGCTGATTTACAAATGGAACAACAACTGTTGATCCCCCAAATTCATGTAAATTTTGACCGTGACAAAGCCAAGCAGCATGGTGTGATGATTGGTGAAGCGGCTGAACATGCAGAACTTGCAATGCAGGGACAAACCATCACCAGTATTATTGATGGTAATCGTTTGTTTGATGTCGTTTTACGTTTGAACGATGAGGCGCGAGAAGATAAAGAGGCCATCGGTAAAATTCCGTTTGAAACGCTTCGCGGCAATGTCGTGCCTCTTCAACTTTTTGCGGATATTGAGGAAGCTAAAGGACCGAACTTAATTAATCGCGAAGGCGTAAACCGCCGTATGGTTGTACAAGCCAATACACAAGGTCGAGACGTAGTCAGTGTCGTCGAAGACATTAAAAAAATACTTGATGAAAAGTTAGAACTGCCTTCGGGATATTACGTTAGCTATGGTGGCCAATTTGAAAGCCAAGCCAAAGCACAGCGCAATATTCTAATCTTGAGTATCTTCTCTCTTTTAGGGATGTTTCTTGCACTCTATACAAACTTCCGTTCAGTAAGCCTAAGTTTGCAAGTTATGCTCGCAATCCCACTTTCTTTCATTGGCGCAGTGATTGGAATCTATTTGACAGGCGGTGTGTTCTCAATCGCTACAATGGTTGGGTTCGTAACGCTCACAGGTATTGCTTCACGTAACGGCATTATGATGATCTCGCATTATCTACACCTAATGAAGTATGAGGGTGAAAAGTTTGATCTTCAAATGCTAAAGCGCGGAACACAAGAACGGCTTGTACCAGTGCTTATGACCGCATTAACGGCATTGCTTGCCCTTACACCGCTTGTAATGGCCGCAGGAGAAACAGGAAAGGAAATCCTTAGCCCTGTTGCGATCGTGATTTTCTCAGGCCTATTCAGCTCTACCCTCTTAAACCTTATCGTTACGCCATTGGTGTTTTGGCGGTTTGGTGAAAAAACATCAATCTCATATCTCAATCAAAAGGAGAAAAACCATGTATAGAACTTTATTAATAACAGCAATTTTAACGGCGTTAGCGTTTCCCGTCTTGGCTGGTCCCGGACACGACCATGACGGGCATGATCATTCAGAGCCTCAGCTTGTTATCACACCAATCACCCCTAATGAACTAAGGGCTGGTGAAAAAAACGAAGTGATCTTATTCATTCAAGACAAATCAGCAAAGCCCGTCGATGTGTCTCAATTTGAGGTGTTGCATACCAAACCTATTCATTTGCTCATTGTTGATCCTAACTTGGTTGATTATCATCATGAACATCCTGTGCAAACAACAACAGGGCAATACACCTTTAATTTTACACCGCAAACTGCTTGTTCTTATCGCATATGGGCGGATGTTCAGCTTAAAGGTTCTGATCAACAATATATTCCTATTCACTTAAAAGGCACAAATGAGTGTAAGGATAATATTGCTAAAACTACAAATCTTGAAGCTTCATCTCAGGGCTATGATTTTAAGTTAAAGTTGGATGGAGACGCCAAAGTCGGTGAAGCTGTCATGACAAGCCTTACCGTTACAAAGGACGGACAAGCGGTTGATTTCTTAGAGCCAGTAATGGGCGCTTTTGCTCATATGGTTGGGTTTTATGAAGATTATGAAACAATTGCGCATATTCATCCAATGGGTGAAGAGCCAACCGATGGCGCAGCACGCGGCGGACCAAGCCTAAGTTTTCACATTGAACCCGAAAAATCTGGATATTTAAAATTATTCGCACAAGTTCAAATTGACGGAAAACAAATTTTTGCGCCATTTTCTATTGAGATAAAGTAGGCTATTTAACTTTAATACTATTCCAGAATGGAGATGATATCTAATCATCTCCATTTTTATTAACTGTTTATAGAACATAGCTAAATTTAAGGTTAGGTAAGTAGATTCAATAATTTCTAATTATACTATTTCTATGCTGTATTAACATCCGCAAACAAAGCTACAACACCTTATTTTTTCTTTATTATTAAATAAGAAAATTTTCCTTAGTTAAAACCTATTTTAAACTTAATCTTTCCTATTCAAACGATCATAATCTACAAAAAGATCTACCAACCTATACAATGTTGAGAACCTTTGAAGAATAAGACCGTGTGTACGATTTACTAAAATAAAATTAACTTTTGTTAAAAGGAAATAGAAGCTATTAAACACTGTACTTAGTGAGTAGACTAAAAAATAGTTTAGTTTTGCGATAAACAATTAACTTGGTTACCATACACATAACAATTAGTTTGTGTCGGCACAGGAGTAGTTTTCATCTCATAGAGTTCAAGTGGCTTGATTTTGTTTTGCTTCAAAATTTGTTGGACTTGAGCTGCACGCTGATTAGATAAGGCTTCTTGCTGCGCAAATTCTCTATTTTGCCTTTGCCTTAAATTGTTTAATCTTTGAATAAGTTCTACTCGCGCATCATCTCCTGAAATCTTCTTTGCCTTTACTTTTTCTGAAAGAGAATGCATATAGGCTATATATTCCTGAGTAAAAGGGTTAGGCTGTGCATGAGGGTAGCTAGAAATATTACCATGAATGCAAGTCGTTTGATCCAAAAAGCCATGGAACATTGCCATACATTGTCCTTGTATTTGCGAAACAGGTGGAGGCATAGTAGCGTATTGTTGCCCTGTTATACAACCTGCTAAACAAAAAACCATCATTAAAATAAAACAAATTTTTTTAGTCATTTAGATCTCCCTTATTAGTAAAAAGCCACCAGAGATATCTCTGGTGACCGGGAGTTTCAAAGTTGCACGTAGACAACCGCGACGATCTTTAGCCGCGAGGCTTGGACATACATCGCCGCCTCCCGAACATAAGCCGAGAAGCGACATCATTGTGGTTGATGCCAACACCACTACGTGCAGGGTTTGAAAGCCCCGGATTGCAAAGAACAAACTCGCAATCAATATAATCATATGACGTTTTATTAATAAACGGAAGCTAAAATATATCAAAATGATAAAAACTTTTGAAATTACAACGTCTTATGCTTATTATTAATAAAAAAAGCAAAGGAATCTAATGCAAGGACAAGTTAAAAAACAGCTATCAGAAAACGAATACGAGAAATTCGGCCCCCTTTTTCTATGTTCTGATACTAATGCCCTAGCATCAAAATTGTCTTCTATTCTAAGAATACTTCTTCCTAAAAGGAAAAAAGAAAAAGCAGAAGAAATTGCTAACATAGTAAGTAATTTGTTACTAATTCATATAAGAAACATTCAAATTGATATTGATTTTTATGAGAGCCATGAAGCTCATGGATATGAAAGAGGTAAGCAAATAAATGCTGAGCGTATTAGATTAGAAAACGATTTTGATAAAATTTTAAGATATTTTGAACAGATAAAAAAACGTTGTGATAGCCATAAACAAAAGACAGATAAAATTAATTGCAGTATAGATTCTACGATAGATAATAGACCAGAATACCCAATTTACCCACCACCGGAATTTCTTACGCAAGAAGATATAAACACTCTAGAAAAATTCTTACATTGGAAAACTTTTCTTTCTAGCAATGATCATGAAGACTCTAATATAGGAAACCCATACTTATATATAAATCTGACATCAAAAGTAGGAGCTGGTGGGTTAGATTTAGTTGCTCAGCGTAATAACAATATACTAATTAAAGAATTATTACCTATTTTATATACAACGGATTTATCTGTTAAAAAAATAGCTATCATTATATGGTCACATCAATATTTCATAAGCAATTTTTACTATACTAACCACTCTCAACACACTAAGAATTTCTTCATCCCCTCCTTAACAAGCTTGGTTAAAGACGTCAGAAAAATACTAAAGAATAAAACTTAGGAATCTCTCTTTTAAAAACCTTTTTAGGAAGTGCCCTAATATCAATGTTCTACTCTTAGTATGGACAAGAATTTAAACCAAATTGAGCAATTAGAAAAAGAATTTGATCGAGAGATCAAAGAGCTACTTTCTACTTTTGCTGAAATCTGTGTCCATGATTTCTTAAATCAAACAAATAAGGAGACAGAAGATGTCGAACGAGAAACAAATTCTAAAACTAATCAATAATTGCTATACGGTTATCCCAATTCCCCACATGAAGAAAGCACCAATAATTCAAGGATGGCCAAAACTCAAAATCACTGAGAAGAATTTTCAACAATATTTCCCTGAAGGGAAACAAATGAATGTTGGTGTTATAAACGGCAAACGATCAAGAAACATTGTTGATATTGATATTGACAGCTTGACAGCATTAGATTTAGCAGAAAAATACCTTCCTAAAACAGGTTTAATATTTGGAAGAAAAAGTAAACCATACTCACATTGGATTTATGTTTGTGACAAGTTACCTAAGACAACCAAATTTCAATCTAATGAAGGCTGTATAATTGAAATTAGAGCAGATGGAACACAGTCTGTATGGCCACCTTCAGTACACCCATCTAAAGAAGTAGTAAGCTATCAAAGTAATGGAAACCCTGTAAAAGTTAATAAAGAAGATTTAGAGAAAGCTTGTAAAGTAATTACTGTAGGCACGATTATAATCGACAACTATCCAGCAGATGGATTAAGAAATAGCTTTGGCTTAACTCTAGCAAGTATTGCCCTTCGCCTCTTCAACATGGATATTGATGCTGCTAAACTTTTTGTTACAAGAATTGCAAAATTAGCAGGGGACGAGGAATATAAAAATCGTTCTAGAATTGTTGAATATACAGCCAAAAGAATAAAAAGTGGCGAACAAGTACTTGGTATTCCTAGCTTAAAAGAATTCATTAGTGAAGATGCTGCAAACAGTATTGCAAAGTACATTCTTATAGAGGGGATAAAAGAATATGATGTTATATCAGAATTAAACAAAGAATATGCATTTGTTATCATGCCACCTCAAGCACAAATCATTAAAGAAACAATAAAAGAAAACGGGCACAAGGATTTTGTATTTCTACAAATTAATGCTTTTAAACATATATTAGGTACACGTTGGCTAAAAAATAAAAAACTAGCAAATGCTTGGTTAGAAAGCCCTATGCGTAGATCCTATACAGGAATCGAATTTGCACCAAAAAAACCAACAAAAAACAAATACAATCTATGGCAAGGTCATCCAATAACTTCAGTTAAAGGTGATTGCAGTTTATATTTAAACCACATCCGCAACATCATTTGCGGTGGTAATGATGAATATAACCATTACTTCATTTCATGGCTAGCAAATATTATTTGCAATCCAGAGGATAAGCCTGGAACAGCTATTGTAATACGTGGCAAGCAAGGAACAGGCAAGAGCTTTTTATTTAAACATTTCGGTAAGACTTTAGGTGCTCACTATAAGGTTGCCGACAGTGAAAGGTATATTTCAGGAAACTTTAATTCTCATCTCCATGATTGCTTATTATTACACCTTGAAGAAGCTTTTTTTGCAGGAGATAAAAAACTTGAAGCTACATTAAAGGAAATGATAACCGGCGATCGAATTCTAATGGAATATAAAGGGAGAGAACCTGTTCGTGCCAAAAATTATGCTCGTGTCGTTATAACTACAAATTCAACATGGGTTATTCCTGCAGGGTTAGAGGAAAGAAGGTTTTTTGTGTTAGATGCATTAGATAATGAAATGCAAAATAAAGACTATTTTGCAAAAATCGCTAATCAATTAAAAAATGGTGGCTACGAAGCTCTTATGCATTACCTACAAAATTACAAATATAATGAGTCTGATCTAAGGGATGTACCAAAAACAGAAGCCCTTCTAGAACAGAAACTCCAGTCCTTAAACCACGAACAACAATGGTGGCTAGAAACTCTGCAAAAAGGAGAACTCCCATTGCAAGATAAATGGACTGGAATATGTGGAACCCGTGAGATGTTTAGTGACTATTATGATCATGCAAATATCTCAGGTAGTCGCTATAAGAGCGCACAAACCAAATTAGGTATATTTTTAAAGAAGATGATTCCTGATATTAAAAAAATAACTGGTAGCTACAAGACAAAAGAGTCTTACCCTGAAGATGAACCAACTATAAAAAAAGGACAATATTATATTCTACCGAGCTTAACTGATTGTAGAAAAGCCTTTGAAATGCGTCTTGGTCAAAAATTTGATTGGGATAAATGGTAATTTTTTAGCACTTTCATAAACTAATATCTCAAAATAGCTATAAATAGGGTTAATTAAAGCCCTGTTTGTAATTAAGAATAAAAAAATATAATCGAATCATACACTTAAGAAAAACCATCAAAATCGCCCAGGCGATACGAGCACTTTATTGTGTACATTTTCTTCCAAGCGCGACATATATCCAAGAATATCCATTAATACAAAGAGGAAATACCATGAAGAATAATACAATAGCAATTTACGCACGTTTCAGTAGTGACAACCAAAACCCAAAATCAATTAATGATCAATATCGAAAATGTGAAGAGCATATAGAATCTGTATTTGGTACTACTACGAAAGTTCTTTATTATAAAGATGAGGCAATATCTGGTTCTAATTCTAATCGTCCAGATTATCAAAGAATGATCTGTGATGGAATTGATCAAAAATTTAAAGCATTAATAATTGATGATCTTTCAAGATTATCTAGAGATACATTAGAAAGTCACCGCGTTCTAAAAGAGTTTAAATTTCATGGTATACGCATTATAGCTGCTGCTGACGGTATCGATACAGCCAATGAAGGCTATAAACTTCAAGCAGGAATTAAAGCACTTATAAATGAAGAGTATATTGATGCCTTGGCTAAAAAAACATTTAGAGGGTTGGAAGGCAGAGCCATAGAAGGAAAGCACTGTGGAGGGCGTACATATGGGTATGATGTTATTTCTTTAGGTGAAAATCAGGGCAGTATTCTCAGAACTAATCAAAAGCAAGCCAAATGGGTGCGGCAAATATTTGAGTGGTATGCAGATGGGCATTCACCAAGGTGGATTGCTGCTACGTTAAATGAAAAAGGTGTTGAACCTCCAAGGACAGGAAAAAAGATCAAAAATAAATGGTCCGCTAATGCTATATACGGAGATTTAAAACGTCAAATAGGCATGTTAAATTGCCAAACATACATAGGAAGAGTGATTTGGAATAAGCGTAAATGGCTTAAGACACCTGACGGTAGGCGTGTCCCAAGACTTAATCCAGAGAGTGAATGGCAGATTAAAGAACGTCCAGATCTAAGAATTATTGATGATAGACTTTGGAAACTAATTAAAAACAGACAAAAAACTATCCGTGAAAAGAGCCAGAACATAAGACAGGCTTTACACAAGGACGCTAGGATAGGTCGTGGACCCAAATACTTATTATCCGGCTTGATGACCTGCGGTAAGTGTGGCGCTAATTATATCGTTGTAAATCAAAATGACTATGGCTGTTCTACTTATCGTAATAGAGGAAAAGCAGCCTGTAGTAACAATTTAAGGGTTAGGCGAGATCTCATTGAAAAGCGTATTTTTAGTTCTTTTAAAGATTTTTTATTTACACCTAAGCACCTCACTACCTTTGAAAAAGAAGTAAAAATAGCAATAGCAAATGCATTAAAGGCAAAACAAGAATTAAATAATGGTGATGAAGAACGACTTAAGAAAATTGATAAAGAGATATATAACCTCTTAAAAGCTATAAAAATGGGTATTACTAACCCTACGGTACAAGGTGAATTAAATTCTTTAGAAAAAGAAAAAAATATATATGAGCAGAGGGTTAGTGTTGAAGTCAAAGAAATTAATCAAATTCAAGATATTATTCCCCTAATTAAAAAAAGCTTCCTTGATATAGTTAACTGTGAAAAGCCTGTACCAGATTCTCACATAGCCAAATTAAGAAGTCATATACAGATGGTTTTAGGTAAAAATATTAAGATTTCGCCAAAACAAGATAATAATGGCCTAATTGCTGAAGTCCAGAGCCAGTATAACGGTTTATTGAAATTAAGTGGTTTGTCCAATGACAAATTAATTATGGTTGCGGGGAGAGGATTTGAACCTCTGACCTTCAGGTTATGAGACGTAAAAACTTAATAAACTACAACTCCCTACAACAAATAAAAACAATTAAATCATACAGTTATGCAACAATGACTACTGTCAATTTATATTTAGTATTGTGATTATTTACCCCTTAGTGTGCCATAAATGTGCCTTTTATTTCATTTAAATTAAACACTATATTAACTGTATATAGCTACTAATAACCATATGGAATTATAACCTAAGTATAATTAATCTGCATCCAATTTATTACAATCAATTGAGCCTCCAATATACCTCTTATCATAACCTAGTCATCATTATCCCAATCTACTTCAACAAGGGTAGCTCTTATTTTACAAGTTGTATTATATCATACTACATAACCATCGCTAAAACACTGTCAAAAATTTATTCAGAGCTTTGACCACAGCCAGTTATTGTAACTATTGTAATAAATAAAAATATAAATACACCTAATTATACAACTATAATTTTTAATTCTTTACAGGAATAACAAAATTACTAGGGTATTTACGATGCTTATCAGTAATGGAATCAACAATACCAAAATCTAAAAAAACTGCACTAGCGACAATTTTTGCACCCATAGTGCTTGGTATCATACCCACTGCTTCTTTACCATTCTTCAGCTTGCATTCATATTTTAATGGGTCATCTGATTTACGTACAATAATTGTTGCTGCTATTTCTGCTTCCCATATTCCACGCTTGTTCTGAAAAACACAGTCTGCATTCTTACCATTACTAAGGGACACAGCTATTGGTGTCATAGCATCCTCTGTAAGAGTTGCACAACCAGTTAACAATACAGATGCAACAACAACAGCTACAAAAGATTTTCTAAATTTCATGATATTATCCATTCTTTTATTCTAATTATTGCATTAAGGTATGCTACTTTTTTTATAATTACAACTATTAATACCAATTAAAGCATATAACTAACTCTTTTAAATAGATGAATATCACACTCTTCTTCTAACTTTAAAAAAACGCTTAACATCTTATCATACGTTTTCTGATGCATTCCCTTTGGCTTAATATAATAATTATCTCCACCAAGGTTCCCTTGTAACTTGTGTTTTTTCCTTAGTAAACGGTCATACGAAGTTTCTGATTGAGAGCTATAAGACAAGTTATGAGCTTTCCTAGATGCAAAATATCCACCACTTGGAGGTAAGTATAACTTAGACACTCTTATAGCCTTAATTGGACATTCAAACCAAAACCTATATGAACCATAATTTGCCCTTGTCCTTAAAAGCTTAACTTTATAATCCATTTTAGTTTCACCTCCCAAAGTATAGAATAACCTTAAAAATGAATTACTATAACATTCTGTATTAGATTCATAACCTATACTAGCTGTTTGTTCACCAGTTATAGCATCCGTCCAAGCCCAGCCACCTAATTTATGCCCTTGCTTTAAAATCATGCCTTCTTTATTAAAACGATTAATATCAATAAACCTGCAGTCTTCAATTGTTGTTTTCTTATCCCATCTATACCAATCACCTGAACCTCTACCACCCATAGTTAGTCACCTTTTTTGTACGAAATAATTAGATAATTTTTATATATTATACCATAGCTCCTCTTAAACTCTTAGTTTATATATTAATAAATTATTGTTTATTCGTAATATATATTTTACTGTGATTAGCTCTATAGTTAAAAATTGAGGTAAATATGTTGAAATATTTTATATTAATAATGTTGTTTATATCTATAAATGGGACAGCATTCTCTGAAAAATCAGGAGATATGGATTTCAAAGATAAAGAATATACAAACAAATTATCTATACAGATAGCTAATTGTGGGGGAGTGTACCTATCCATGAGTATTGTATTAAAAAATGTAGATAAAGAACACGCTTCTAAAACATATGAAGATACAGCTAGAGGCTCCTCAATCAGTGCAGCTTATTTGGTTTATATTTCTCAAAATATTCCTAAATGGGAAAACGCTGTTATTTGGGCTGATAATTTAAAAGAGACAAGTAAGAATTATTGGATGGGTACAATTGAGTTATTCCCCCCTACAAAAACAAAAATTTTTCCTGATGATTTTACAAAAGAACTTAATTCCTGCCTTTCTTTAATGTCTACTCAGACTTTATTAGTAGACATGGTTAGAAAAGAAATCTATTCAAAAAAATAAACCATTAAGACAACCAGACACCCCTATAGGGTGGTGTCCTGTCTGTCCTTAATATGGCGTTGCTAAAAAACCTGTCTGTCCTATCATATCTCTTTGTCCAACAACCAAACATAACCATCCAATTCAGCTATATAGCCTTTAATTCTTATACTCTTTTTTGAACGGTGAAATGCTTTACCAATGCTGTCCTTCTTGTCCGAAACACTTATTCTACTCTTATTAAAGTCATCTTTCCAGTCTTCAATTCGGACACACCTTTGTACTTTCATGTCTTTTTTAGGTACATGTTCTATTCCTTTTTCAATTATTAAGTCTGTTAGAGCTCTATATGTTTCATAAGCCTGACCTGACAATCTATTTTCTGTACTAATTGCATCAGCTTCTATTAAAGAACATGAAATAATAGGTTCATCATCTTCATCTAGTCCAACTTGAACTTCCTCCAAAGTAAAGTTTAAAATATGACCTGTTTTTCCTTCACGTTGTTTCTCTACCTTGGCACTTATTATATTTTTGGATTGAGATACATGAATCTCTGTATCAATAGCTGCTTTTAATGCACTACTACCTCTAGCTCCTCTTGTTTCATCTTTACCACTATGATGTATAACCATGACATGTGCTTTAATCTTATTCCTAATAATATCACAATTCTGGATAAATGACCCCATATCACTTGTGCTGTTTTCATCCCCACTCCCCATAGCTCTTGCTAATGTGTCTATAACAATCATTTTTATATCTGATATACTTGATATCTTTTCAATAAGTTGTTCATGAATTGACTGCTCTTTACACAATGAAATATTTATAGGTATTACATAGATATCTGTATATTCATCTAATCCATGATTAAGCTTAAATGCTGTTAGCCTTTCTGATATTCCTAATCCTCCTTCGGCTGCAATATAAATTACCTTACCCTTACAAGATTTTAAATTACACCAATTCCATCCTAAAGAAATATGGCATGCTATATCAATCCCTATAAACGTCTTACCACTATTACTAGCTCCATAAACTACACTCATTGCCCCCTGCTCAATCAAACCCTTTATAAGGTATTCTCTCTTAGGTAATTGACCCAGTTCTGACCAATGGTATAAAGGAATATCTCCCTTATCATTAACGCTATAAATACCACCATCATTTATACACTTAATAGCCTCTCCATTAAATAAAGAACCATTATAACCAAAATCCTTAGCCATATGAACAAGAGTAGCTATTGATATGCCTCCAGCACCTTTAAATCCATTCCATTTAGATAAACATACACCATCTTCATATTTCTTGCCCTGACTACTCCAATTGTCCCAAACAGATAAATTATACCCACCTGAATGAATTGCCATTCCAATATTTAACCATTCTTGATAATTCATATCAGGGTTTAAAAATGATACCATTTCAGTAATATCAAGCTCAGAATATTCATTTTTATTAATATCTCTATATCTATCTATGTTTTCTGTAGAGTTATTAGAGTTTATAAGGCTAATTAGCTCTTGCGATGGTTCACTAAAGGCTAAATTAATATTTCCATCATAAATGCCACCATCTGGATGAATTGAAGGTGGTGCAACGATGTAACCACCATCTGATTTAATATCAACACATTTCTTATTTATACGAATCCTTGCACTTATATCAACATTATCAGGATATTTGTAATATAAATGATAACCTTTATTTGTTTTAACTTTTACTGTATCTGGCAATATTGGAAAATTATCTGGGTATTCTCCATCTATATCAACCACA
>CALDHI010000070.1 GCA_937941545.1 uncultured Alphaproteobacteria bacterium | reverse complement strand
GATTCATTGTCTTTTCCTTTCATCATTAAAACAATTTAAGCGCCGTCATGCGTGTAAACACGAAGACGCCAATGAATCAGGGCTTTGACTTTTTTAAGAGCCGTCAATCGGCAAGCCGAAGGACGCTTTGTTAAGAGCCATCATACGGGCAAGCCCGAGGATGCTAAACATTCGCCATGGCGCAAGCGTCAATGACAAAAACTCGTTACAAAAAACCCGCATAGCGTGCCTGCACGCCTGAGCGGTCTTAATCAAGTCATTCTCTTTCATCCGGACTTTAACCGTCGGTGCCAGATTTACACTGACTCTGCTTGACCTTTTTATAGGCGCTCAGGCGTGCAAGCACGCTACGCGTTACCTACAGCTTAAACATTATAAAAAGCGCTCGCGGACTTATTCATTTGGCAATCAAACCCGCAAGCAGGAGGACGCCTCATAAATTCACCGCCGGTAGGGAATTACACCCTGCCCTGAGAACTATATTACTTATAAATAATTTATTTATTATAAGCAAGCGCCCGTTGGACATAGCGTGCCAGCATATCAATCTCTAGGTGGACTTTACCGCCTTCGGTGATACGTCCCAGCGTTGTATTCTCCCATGTGTGGGGAATGATGTTAACGCCGAAAGTTGCGCCCTTTACTTCATTTACCGTCAGCGATATACCATCAATCGACACCGAACCTTTAGGGGCAATATACCCGCCCAGCTCTTTTGGCACTTCGAATGTTAAGCGCCAGCTCATCCCTTCTTGCTTCAGGCTAATTAATGTTGCCAAACCATCAACATGACCAGACACGATATGGCCACCCAGCTCATCCCCCATCTTAAGGGATTGCTCCAGATTTAGTTTCGTGCCATCCGTCCATGATCCAATATTAGTTTTTGAAATTGTCTCGTTTGAGACATCCACAAAGAACATATCATCTATCTTTTTCGTCACCGTCAGACAACATCCAGAACAAGCGATAGACGCGCCGATATCCGTTTTATTCAAGTCAAAGTTAGTATAGATAGAAAGGCGAATATCTTTCGCCTTTTTCTCAATCGACGCCACCGTCCCGATATCTGTGATAATTCCTGTAAACATAATTTGTTTTACCACCAAGACACAAAGACACCAAGTTATTATTACAACGCCGTTATTACTGAGAGGTTACCTTAGAATTTTACAGATAAAACTCAGGTAATGACGTTACTGTGGAGCACAAATGAGAACTGAACTCATCATTTTTGGTAGACCCGCAAAACATCTTCGTTGAGATGGATTGTGTTCTGCAATTTCAAGCTTGTCTCGCGTTCAATATCTCCAATATCAAAAGGCTCGATCGCGTTTAACCCCTCACCTATTTCATGAGGAGCGCGGAACCAGTAAAATTGGTCATATAAGTCTGCTTTTAAAAACGCGCTCACCATCCCTGCGCCCCCTTCCACCAGCAAGCGCGTGATACCAAGCTCCACCAATTGCGCCATTGCCTTGTGCAAATCAGGTTCAGTTATAATAAGCGAGTTATTTTCGAATATCTTTTCGTTGCCGCTTAGGCGTTTATTTCTATCAAACACTATGATTTTAGCGGTATGCGCTACGCCATCAAGGCGCGTGGTCAATGAAGGATTATCAATCAAAATGGTGTTCACGCCTACCGCTATAGCATCATGTTGCGCCCGCATTAAATGCGCGCGACGACGCGACAGCGCATTCGTAATCCAGACTTGCTTGCCCTGATCCCCCGCAATTTTACCATTCGCCGTGGTCGCAGATTTTAAAGAAATCATCGGGCGATTATCGGAGCGCGTTAAGAAGAACCCTTTATTAAGCTCATACGCCTCGGCTTCACACAGCCCAACCTCAACCTCAATCCCTGCGGCGCGTAGCATCGCGATACCGCGCCCGCTCACGCGCTTATCTGTATCAGCAATAGCGATATAAACCTTCGCAATTCCCGCCTCAATCAGCGCGTTGGCGCAGGGCGGTGTTTGCCCGACATGAGCACACGGCTCCAACGTCACATATGCGCTCGCGCCTTTGGCGTTTGCACCTGCCATTGCTAGGGCTTGCGTTTCAGCGTGCGGGCGTCCGCCATGGGCTGTGCAGGCGCGCCCTATTATATGGTTATCGTTTACAATAACGCATCCCACGCTGGGGTTTGAAGCGGTGCGCCCTAAGCCATAGCGTGCGATTGCTAAAGCCGACTTCATGTAATGAACATGTTGTTTCATAATTATATAATACTGTCATCCCGAGCGAAGTCGAGGGATCTTTGATCGGGAAATAAGATTCCTCCTTCACGCTTCACTTCAGTCGGAATGACATTATTTTTTAGTTTTATTATTTTTTGTTTTAGGCGTGCTTTGCGCTTGCAAGGCCTGAACTTCTTCTAAGAAGTCATTGAAATCTTCTGGATCGCGGAAGTCTTTATAGACGGACGTATAGCGAATATAGCCCACCACATCCATATTAATCAGCGCCTTCATCACCAAATCCCCGATATGAGCGGCGGGAAATTCACCATCCCCTGCGCTCTCCAATTGGCGGACAATACCGTTGGTGGCTTTTTCAATCGCATCAATCGTGATGGGGCGTTTTTGAAGGGCAACCTTCATGGAGCGGATAATCTTCTCACGGTCAAAGGGTTGGACCTTGCCATCTGATTTCACCACCGACATATCACGAAGCTGTATCCGCTCAAACGTGGTGAACCGCCCCCCACAATCAGGGCACGACCGACGCCGACGGATAGACGAGTTATCATCGGCGGGGCGGGAATCTTTGACTTGGGAATCATCACTCTGACAAAAAGGGCATCTCATCGGTTAAATCTCCTTAATCATTAAGAGTGCATAATTTTCAACATTGCGCTCAAATACTGGCCTAAAACCCACTTTTTTATACAACCCCGGTTGTCGTGATGCAATTTGTATAATCCCTGGAAGATTTGGATTATTGACACTATTTTTTTCTTTTGCGTAATTGATACGGTGTTGTGTCATTTGGCTCATTAGGCCTTTGCGTTGACAATCAGGATGTGTTGTACCCCATCGTAACTCCCACGAATTTGCCATATGTTGACACGAAGCAATACCAGCGAATGACACTATTTTATCTTGTTCATTTTCTGCGATAAAAAACTTAATACGGTAATGTTGTGTTTCATCAAACGATCCCTCTAATCCTTCCTGAAAATAACCAAACTCACTATCTGGAACACCTATCAAGCCTTTATAGCTGAGAGAAAACAAATCTAACAAAGCTTTACTATCTGTTATTTTTGCATCTCTAATATTAATCTTCACTTGTAACTCCCTTACTTATAAATCGGGAACTTCTCGCATAAGGCTTTGACTTGTGCCGCTGTTGTTTTCTCTACATCTGCGTTGCCGGCCATTTTGTCTTCGGCTGTTTCCAGTGAGTCCAAAACATCGGCAATCATATTACCCACCGTCGTCAACTCACCTTCACCGAAACCGCGTGTCGTAATCGCCGGCGTTCCGATACGAATACCAGACGTTGTGAAAGGGCCTTCTGGGTCATTTGGCACAGTGTTCTTGTTACACGTCAGTCCAGCACGATCGAGTGATTTTTCCGCATGTTTACCAAAGTAAGATTTACCACGAAGATCAACAATCATCACATGGCTGTCTGTTCCACCAGAAACAATCGTATAGCCACGTTCTTGCAAGGACACAGATAACGCTTTTGAATTTTTAATGATTTGCGCCGCATAATCTTTAAATTCAGGTTTCAGACATTCACCGAATGCCACGGCCTTCGCCGCAATCACATGCATCAGTGGGCCACCTTGTAGACCTGGGAACACGCCCATGTTGAAGCCTTTGGTGAATTTTTCGTCATTCCACAAAATCAAACCACCGCGTGGGCCACGCAATGTTTTATGCGTTGTCGTTGTCATCACATCCGCAATACCAACAGGAGATGGGTAAGCACCGCCCGCAATCAATCCCGCGTAATGCGCCATATCAACCATCAAATAAGCACCCACTTCGTCGGCAATCTCACGGAATTTAGACCAGTCAATCGCACGTGAATACGCAGATGCACCGCACACAATCATCTTAGGTTTATGGGCATGCGCCTTGGCGCGTACATCATCAAAATCAATTTGTTGTGTTTCATCGTCAACACCGTAAGAGGCGAAATCAAACCATTTTCCTGATTGGTTGACAGGCGATCCATGTGTCAAATGACCACCATGGTCAAGACGCATCCCAAGGATTTTATCACCTGGCTCTAATAACGCCAGATACACAGCTTGGTTGGCTTGTGCGCCAGAATGCGGTTGGACATTGGCGAAGTTACAGCCGAACAACTGTTTCACACGTTCAATCGCAAGTACTTCTACTTTATCGACATGCTCACATCCACCGTAATAACGCTTGCCCGGAAGGCCTTCTGCGTATTTGTTGGTTAGGATTGAGCCTTGCGTATCAAGAACCGCTTGGGACACAATGTTTTCAGAAGGAATAAGTTCAATTGAATATTGCTGACGCTCCATTTCCGCTTCGATAGCATCATGGATAGCAGGGTCAGTCTCACTTAACGGCGCCGTAAAAAAGTTATCAGGTGTCATATCATTTTGGTTTTTCAATTGTGCGTTACTCATTTTAATTTTCCTTTTATATTAAACTTCTAACTTTGCGATGCGGTCAATGTGTCGCCCGCCTTCAAATTCTGTTTCTAAAAATGTTTTGACGATATCCAGCGCCGTTTCCGTACCTGTGATACGCGCGCCTAAACATAAAATATTTGCATCATTATGTTCGCGCGTCAGGCGTGCCATGGTTACATCCGTGCAAAGTGCGGCGCGCACTTGGTTATTACGATTGCATGCCATGGAAATACCAATGCCTGTTCCACATATCGCGATACCAAAATCTGCATTGCCCGCAGACACTTCGGCCGCCAAAGCTATCCCGTAATCTGGGTAATCAACGGATTGAGTCTCAGAATTTGTGCCTATATCAATCCATTTCAGATCGAGGGTGTCTTTTAAAAATTCCTTGAGGGCATATCCCCCATGGTCACTGGCGATGGCTACTTTTAATTTCATAAGATTTTTATAGGGTTTGCGAGGGTTAGAATCAATATAATTATTGAATAATCCCCTTTTTCTTTAAAACATATTCAAGGCGTCTTACCGCATTTTGCTTTAATATCACTTCACCTGCTGATTTTGGCCCTTGAATAGAGACCTCCGTCAGGCTTGTCACATCCATAGCCGTTGCCTTAACGATTTGTCCAAAATTGAACAATTCAACAATAATTTCACGATTTTGTAATGAGACAGGTACTTGCATGTTCGCTTTTTAACATTAAGCTCTTCAGACGCCAAGGGTTTTGTTTTAAGCAACAAGCTTAAGACGCTGCGCAACACCTAAAGCGCCCTCGATAACAGATGAATTTAAATTTATTGCATATTCTGGAGTTGGTTGTCTTCCATCCACCATGTACCTACGAATTAATGGGCATGATTTATCACTTACAATTTTTATCGTCTGCGTTGCATTAGCCTCAACGGATGAATCTTTCTTGTAGATACCTCCATTATACCAAGCCTTGGTTAAGACAACCCTGTGCAACCTTAAATCTGTTTGCTCTAATATAATTTCATCAACATTATCGTTATAATCTGCACGATTTTGAGACAGATTACGTATCATCCCCTCTCTTTCATTACTATGTGGAGGCAGTAATGACGGCGTTTTTTTATTTGCCGACAACATATGTGCAATACCATTGAAGTACAAGTTAACTCCTGCACCTGGCTTGGGCGTCTCTATTAAAAGACTCCCTCCAATATGTTGATTAACTTGAATATCTTGAGATTTCTTACTCGTTGCTTCTGCCAAAAAATATAATGAAAGACCATGCCCGTGAACAATACGTACATTTGATGGATGAGGAACATTACCCTCACCACCAACGGTAGATAAGTTTATGTACTCAGCTTTTTGATATAGGGCTTTAATCGCCTCAAATGCTACAAAATCATCCATCACATAAACTAAACAAATTATTTTATTATGTCAATAAATAATTTAAGCTTTTGAAAACTTTCCTGTGATATAATATTTGCATGAAAAAGAATGAATTTGATTGGCAAGACCCCCTCCTCCTAGACGAGCTATTGAACGATGAGGATCGTATGGTGGCGGATACCGCGCGCAGCTTCGCTCAGAAGGAGCTGTTGCCGGGGATCATCGAAGCCAATCGTCACGAAAAATTCGACCCTAACATTATGAAACAAATGGGCGCAGTTGGTTTATTGGGTGCGACCATAGAAGGGTATGACTGCCCCGGTGTGTCTTATACAGCCTACGGGTTAATCGCCAAAGAAATGGAAGCCGTGGATAGTGGCTATCGCTCTGCGCTTTCTGTTCAATCCTCACTGGTCATGTATCCAATTTATACATTTGGATCAGAGGCACAAAAACAAAAGTTCTTACCGGGCTTGGCCAGCGGTGAACTCATTGGCTGTTTCGGTTTAACCGAACCTGATGGCGGATCAGACCCGTCCACGATGATCACCCGCGCCAAATCTGTGAAGGGTGGCTATAAAGTCTCTGGGGGGAAACAATGGATTACCAACTCCCCCATTGCCGACGTCTTTGTCGTTTGGGCAAAAGATGATGAGGGCAAAATTGGTGGCTTCCTGCTTGAAAAAGATATGGAAGGCTTGAGCGCCCCAAAGATTGAAGGAAAATTCTCTCTGCGGGCATCTATCACGGGCGGTATTATGATGGATGAAGTCTTCGTCCCCGAAAAAAACCGCCTGCCCGAAGCCACAAGTTTAAAAGCCCCCTTCATGTGCTTAAACTCTGCCCGCTATGGCATCAGTTGGGGCGTGATGGGCGCCGCCACCGCGTGTTGGCATTTGGCACGGGAATATACTATGGATCGCGTTATTTATGGCAAGCCACTTGCTGGGCATCAATTGGTACAAAAGAAGCTGGCGGATATGCAAACCGAAATTACATTGGGCCTCACATCCGCTATGCGCCTTGGGCAACTGATGGATGAACATCGTGGGCCACCCGAAGCCATCAGCATGATGAAGCGTAATAATTGCGGCAAAGCCCTTGAGATTGCACGTCACTGTCGTGATATGTTGGGCGGTAATGGTATCTCAGACGAATATCACGTCATCCGCCACATGATGAACCTAGAAGCCGTCAATACCTACGAAGGGACGCATGACATCCACGCGCTTATTTTGGGTCGCGCCCAAACAGGGATTGCGGCGTTTGAGTAGGTTTTCAGGATTCTAACGTAGGCAGTGTTCGCATTAAATAATCCACAATTCCTTGCCTTCGAATAGTGTCATTTCTGTTTTTATCTACATACCCATCGAATGCCGTTGCGATTTCTTCTTTAGTTAAGCTGGCAACATCTTTATCACCAAAAGTGGCTCTAATGCTTGCCTTGAAAGCCACAGAATGCGGCGCGCAATGCGCCCTCTCCTGTTTTGCTAACTCACCAGCGGCTTTCGCCCATTCTGTCTTTATATCTGACATTAATTACGCTCCTTTAAATTCTTGAGGGGCAACCTCAAGATAACAACGCGCCAATATTGTTTCTGATGCGTCTAGGTCTTCTGGATTTGATGGATTAGCGGCTCGCTGTAAATTCGGCATCAATAATTTGGGCCTTAAAACATGATACGCGTTAATAGCAAAATCTGTATTTAAAGCAAGCAAATTATAGGCAGCTTTAGTTGGCGCCGCTTTTGCTGGGTTTTGCTCATGATTTACAAACGCCCTTTCTGCTGCTTGCCTCCATTGAATATGAACGAAGCGCTCCGCATCTGCTAAAGACGTACCTACTTTTAAATCATGATCTACAAGCCCGTCATCATCATAAGAGCATTTATGCACTAGCTTATTATATTTTTCATAGGCTTCATCAAAGACATCTAATAACGCCTGTTTTGAAAGTAACGATTCATAAGATACTCTGTCGCGGAGCAT
>CALDHI010000069.1 GCA_937941545.1 uncultured Alphaproteobacteria bacterium | reverse complement strand
ACTTGATTTTTTTAGCTAGTGAAACTAAACCCTATTAGATATAATTTGTCGAATATTTTTATTATAAAAAGCATCTAAAGGGTATTTCAAAATGGGCGGTATGGAATTTAACAAGATTTTCGCAGCAATTTTAGTCGCAGGAATCATTGCGATGTTTGCTGGATTTGTATCAGAAAAGCTGGTGCATCCTCATGAATTAAAAGAAGATGCATTTCCTGTTGAGGCGCTGGAAGGTGTGGGCGGCGGTGCAGCCAAGGCAGAAGCAGTGGCAGAGCCTATTTTAGCGATGATTGCCACAGCAGACATCGCACGCGGTCAAAAGCTTTCAAAAGCCTGCGCGGCGTGTCACAGCTTTGATAATGGTGGCGCCAATGGCGTTGGCCCTAATCTTTGGAATGTGATTGGCGCGAAAAAACAAGCGCATGCGGGATATCAATATTCTGGTGTGTTGAATGCCAATGGTGTTGAAGATTGGAATTATGATGCGTTGAACAAGTTTCTTTGGAAACCAAAGAAATATGCTAAAGGCACAAAAATGGGGTATGTTGGGATGAAAAAACCTGAGGACCGCGCCGCGATTATTGCGTGGATGCGTACAAAAGCGCCGTCTCCTATTGCACTGCCAACCGCCGTAGCCATAGCAGCAGAAGCACCAGCGCCTGTGGTTGAAGAGGCGGTAGTCGATGCGGTTGAAAATATCCAAGATGCCACCGAAGCCGTCACAACGGAAACAAAAGATGTTATCGAAGATGCCGTTGATGCAGCGCAAGATGCGGTCTCAAACTAAAAAATTTGAAAGCAGCCTTTTTTTATAGCTGTTTCGCTTTTCTTTTAGACTAGGCGTAAGGAGCGAAGCCTAGTTCTCCTAGGTGAGTGACGTATAACAACGTCTAAAAGGAAATGGTAATAGCTATTTAAGCCTTCTTTTCCCATTTACCGCTTTCGCTTTGGAACCAGTAGGTGACGGTGAAGCCTTTTTCTTTGTACTCTTTCCAACGCGTACGGGCGTTTTTAACGGCCTCGTCATTGCGCCCATCAAGCATATCACAGCATAAATCATAGGGCGTCATATCGTCTTCGGTTTGCCCTTGCGTCAAAATAAGGGTTTTGGCGTTATTAGGGTTTTCCGCCTTGGCGCACAGCCAGATGGGGTGTTGGTCGGCATTGCCCGTTTTTTTGCACCCATGGGGCAGGAAAGACGCGGGCTTGTACGTCCATAGCAGGTCATTCATGCGATTGACCTCTTTCTCATCCACCATACGTACAACCGCGTTCTTACCCGTTTGATAAACCTTTTCTAAAATTAGAGGTAAGGCTTGGTCAAGGGTTTGTTTTTGAAGGTGATAGAAACGAACTTCGGTCATTATTTTTCGTAATTTTTCGCAACGAAATCATTTAGGGTACGCACTGGGAAACCTGTTCCGCCTTTGGTTGTTGTGTCTGAATCGCTGTTCCACCATGCAGTGCCTGCGATATCAATGTGCGCCCATTTTGTTGGTTTATCCACGAAATGTTCAAGGAAACCCGCTGCGCTGCACGCGCCGCCATAACGACTTCCACCCATATTTTTGAGGTCAGCAACGTCGCTCACCATCTCATCTCTGTAGGATTGGTCGAGGGGCATACGCCAGAACTTCTCGCCTGTTTTAAGGCTGGCAGATTCCAGTTGATCCCAAAGTTTAGTATCATTGGCAAATGCGCCGCAATACTCATTCCCTAAGGCGACCATAATCGCGCCTGTTAATGTGGCGAGGTCAATAATCGTTTCTGGCTTGTACGTCTCTTGGATGTACGTTAGGCAATCTGCCAAAACTAAGCGGCCTTCGGCGTCGGTGTTGAGGATTTCGATTGTTTTACCGCTATGCGACTCAATGATATCCCCTGGACGATAGGCACGATCAGAGGGCATATTTTCAACCAATCCTACGATACCGATAACATTGGCTTTGGCTTTACGTTTCGCCAGTGCCTTCATCACACCAACAACGGCGGCAGAACCGCCCATGTCCATTTTCATCATGTCCATACCCGCGCCCGGTTTAAGGGAGATACCGCCTGTATCAAAGGTCACGCCTTTGCCGACAAAGGCGATAGGGTTTTTAGAGGATTTAGAAATTTTGCCCTTGCCAGTTCCATTCCATCTCATAATCACTGTACGTGATTCACGGATAGAGCCTTGCCCAACGGACAGCAATGCGCCAAAGCCGAGCTTTTTCATTTGGGTTTCGTTTAACACTTCAACCTCAACGCCTAAAGGTTTTAATTCCTTTTGGATAAGCTTCGCGTAGCTTTCTGGGTGCAGTGTGTTGGGTGGCTCATTCACCAAATCACGCGCCAAGAACACGCCTTGCCCCACCGCATCCAGTGTGGTGAAAGCTTTTTTGGCGGGTGTATTATCCGTCGTGACCACTGTGATTGATTTTAGGACAACGGGTTGATCTTTCTTGGCTTTCTTTTCTTTATACTTATCAAAGGTATAAGATTTTAAACGCGTTCCAAAGGCGATGTGGGCAAGGGCGTCCGATACACTCACGCCTTTTTTACCTTTAATCCCATCGGTCATGATATTGACGTTTTGCGCCCCCGCAGATTTAAGCGCGCCGTAAAGCTTTCCCCCTAATGACTCACATTTGATTGTATCAAGGGAGTCTTTTTTGCCTAAACCAAGCAGGATGATGTGGCTGTAATTATGCTGGCAATGCGCGATAGAGAGGGTTTGGCCTTGTTTGCCTTTAAAATTAGCGTGGCTCTTTAGGCAATTATCAATGCAATTCTTGTTTTTCTTATTCAGGGTTTTGGCGGCGTTTGATAACGCGCTATCCTCATAAATGCCGATAACAATTGTGTCTGCTTTGGCCTTGGGTGTTTTAGAGAAAGAAATAGAAAATGTCATAATTTTGCCTTTTGCGCTTGATGTTCACTTATATGTGATACATTACTATAATAGTTTTTAAGTGAAGCGAATACTATAAAATGTTTAAAATTTTCGATGCCTATATTATTAAAAATCTAAGCTTTGCTACGGTGTTTATCGCGGTGACATTGGCGACGATTATCTTGATGACACAGTCCTTAAAGTTTTTAGAACTCATCATTAATTCTGGTGCATCAAGCAGCGCTTTTTGGCAACTTTCATTTTTAGCCCTCCCACGATTTTTCGAAGTCATTCTGCCTATTGCGGTGATGATCGCAACGATCTTTGTTTATAATCGTATGGCGGGGGATAGTGAAATTACGGTGATGCGTAATGCGGGATATTCTGCGTTTAATATGGCGCGCCCTGCATTGATATTGGGGCTGATTTTATCGTGTAGTTTGTTCTTTATTACAATGTGGCTTGCGCCTGTCTCCTTGGCGGGTATGACAAAAATGCGCCAAGTGGTGAAGGCGCAATATTCAACGCTGATTTTCCAAGCAGGGGTGTTTAATCCGATTGGTAAGCATCTAACGGTGTTTGTTGATAGGCGCAATAGTAAGGGAGAATTGGAAGGGTTGCTTATCCATGATAACCGCCCCGAAAACCCAGCGCCCGTTACGGTGGTGGCCAAGCGGGGACAGGTTGTGTCCACGTCTGAGGGGCAACAAGTGTTGGTGTATGATGGCAGTCGTCAAGAATTTAACAAGAGAAACGGCGCGTTGAACCGTCTTGATTTTAGTCGGTATTCGATTGATTTACCCGATTCCGAAGCGGTGAAGTCACGTTGGAAAGAACCTGATGAGCGCACATTATTTGAGTTGATAAGCTATGACCGTAACAATACGAATAATATCAAAAACAAAGCTGATTTTTTCGTTGAAATTAATCGTCGTGTCTCTTCGATTATTTTGCCTTTAACTTATATCGGTATTGTTTTGTCATGTTTGTTATTAGGGCCAATGAATAGGCGGGGGCAGTTTAAGAAAATTATTGTGGCTGTTGTTGCGGTAATATTGATTCAGGGGTTATTTTTGAGTGTTACGAATTATGCGTTTAAAAATTATATTGGTGTGTTGTTTATGTATTTGATTGCGCTCGTGCCCTTGCTTGTCTCACTCTATTTATTAAGTGGGGCAAGTGAGGCATTGCGCCGTTCGTTTTTGTTTAGCTCACGGGGGCGTACATCATGAGGCGCTTGTCATTTCCGCCCAAGTTAAGTTGGTATTTTGTTCGCCTGTACGCCATGAATTTCTTAATTCTATTGAGCGCGTTGCTTTGCGTTATTTATATATTTGATATTGTAGAATTGTTGAGGCGCGCCGCAAAATACGAAGCCGCGACGTTGCCGATTGTTTTACAAATGGGGCTTTATAAATTACCAGATGTAGGGCAGATGGTGTTTCCATTCGCAATATTGTTTAGTGCGATGTGGACGTTTTGGCAGTTAACCAAAAAAAGTGAACTTGTGATTATTCGCGCGGCAGGGTTGTCTGTGTGGCAATTTATTTTGCCGATGATTTTAACGGCTTTTATTATTGGCTTGCTTAAAATTGTGGCGATTAATCCGATGGGCGCTATCTTTATTGAAAAATATGAGGCGATGGAGACACAATATATTAGTAAACGTACGAACTCTATCTCTATATCGGAGCAAGGCTTGTGGCTTCGTCAAGATTATCGGGGGGGCAAGGCAATATTGCATGCTGATAAGATATCCTTGCCCACTTGGACGTTACGGGATGTGAGCGTCTTTATCTTTAGCCCAGAGTATGATTTTTTGCGCCGTATTGATGCGTCTTCTTCTGAATTGAAAAGCGGTGCGTGGCAATTTAATTGGGCAGTTTCAAACCAGCCAGGACAATTGCCGCAAACGGGCAATGATTTTAAGTTGGAAACCGCGCTTACGATTGATGAGTTAGAGAGTAGTTTTTCTAATCCGCAGACAATATCTTTTTGGAAATATCCCAATTATATTCGTGTTATGGAAGAAACAGGGTTTGATTCAACACCGCTTAAGATTTTCTTTCAATCTTTATTGGCGCAACCACTTTTGTATATGGCGATGATATTATTGGCGGCGGCGGTCTCGCTTCGTCAACAAAGGCTAAATGGAACGTCTTTATTAGTATTTTCGGGTATCGTGCTAGGGTTTGTTATATTTTTTACATCGAGTTTTTTACAAGCGTTAGGCGCGTCAGGGCAAATTCCAATCTTCGTTGCGGCTTGGTTTCCTGCGATTATAAGTATATTGCTTGGGATAACGGCGATGCTTATTTTAGAAGATGGATAAGTTATGACAATACAATTCTATTTGCGTTTAGGTCTAAATTAAGGTTAATAACATAGAAATACATATAGAATATAAGGCTTTACGGAATCCTTTTCCCAAGGCATTATGGAGCTATAAATTTATAGGGGTTACTTATGTTTCAGCATTTATCTTTAAAGCGTATCACTTCCACACTGTTAGTCACGTTAAGCGCCGCCATTTTAGTGACGGCTTGCTCAAGCAACGCGGATAATGGCGAAATATATGATCCATTAGAAAATATGAATCGTACAACATTAAAGGTGAATGATGCTGCAGATCGCTATATCTTAGAGCCGATCGCAAAGGGATATCGTTATGTGACGCCGCAATTTGCACGGACAATGATTTCAAATTTCCTACGCAATTTAAACAGCCCCGTCATTATCGGGAATGAATTGTTACAGGGTGATATCCAAGGCGCAGGGAACGCAACGGGACGTATGATTATTAATACGTTGGCTGGTTTTGGTGGTGTTTTTGATTTTGCGTCTGAAGGTGGTATTGAGTACCAACCAGAAGATTTTGGTCAAACATTGGCCACTTGGGGCGTTGGTGATGGTCTTTACATCATGCTTCCTTTATTGGGCCCATCAAGCTTGCGTGATGCAAGTGGTCGCTTAGTCGATAGCTATGTGGATCCGCTTCGCACATACCTAACAAATATTGATGAGAAGCACCTTCATTACACACGCGTTGGGGCGAACGTTGTCTCTAATCGTGAGCAGTTAATTGAAGTGATTAATGATTTGCGTCGTAACTCATTTGATTATTATGCGGCCATCCGTAGCGCTTATTATCAAAGGCGTCAGGCAGAGATTAATGATTCAAATGGTGGCTCTGCAATCCCTAGCTATGATGAGTTTTAAGGGTAACGATTCGCTTATTGAAACCGAATATACTTATGAAATACGCCCTAATTCAGCCACAGTTTACTGGCTATTCTTTGTGCGTATAATAAAGATAACACCGATAATGGGGTTTATCTATGAAAGGAATAAGAATGATAACTTTGTCTTCTAAAACTATTTTATTAGCGGGTATCGCTTTGATATCCCTTCCGATGAGTGCAAATGCCGCAAAACTTGAGCGACCTTCCTTAAGCACGCCTATGATGATGCATAATGTTGCAACACAGACGGAAGGCGAGAAAGCAGAAAAATTTATTAATTCTATGGGGGAAAGCGCTGTTGGTTTCTTGTCAGACCCTAGTCTTTCAAAATCTCAGAAACAAAAAGAATTCAAACAACTTTTAAACGCAAGCTTTGATATGAAAACGATTGGTCGTTTTGCGCTGGGACGTAATTGGCGCTCTGCGACACCTCCTGAGCAAAAAGAATATCTTCAGTTATTTGAAAATATGATTGTGAATGTTTATTCTGGTCGTTTTGGTGAATATCAGGGAGAGAAATTTAACGTGGATGGCCATCGCGCGGATGGTAAAAAAGATATTTTAGTGAATAGCTTTATTGTGCCTAATAGCGGCTCAAAAGTTAAAGTCGATTGGCGTGTTCGAAATACAAATGGATCAATGAAAGTGATTGATGTGATCATTGAAGGTGTGAGCATGTCTTTGACACAGCGCTCAGATTTTTCAAGCGTGATACAGCGCGGTGGCGGCAAGGTCGAAGTTTTGCTTGAGCATTTAAGAAAATAATAATTACACTTCAAGCGCCTAAGTTTAAAGAGTTTAAACCCTGTAGAATTTACAGGGTTTTTATTTGCCTAGGGCATCAACGCCAGCCTGCCCTTGTTGTTTAAGCCCGTCACCTATACTACCTACGGCGCCGCCTAGTTGTGATCCAAACTGGCTTCCGCCTAATGTAGCATACTTCATGAGGCCTTCTGCGGCGTCGCCTGCATCGTCACTGAAGGTAGAGACATCTGCGTTAATCCAACGTAAAATATTACTTGGTATCTGATCTATCAATTTAAAACAGCTGGTTCCAATCATATACACAATAATGGTGTACAGAACTGTGAAGAAAAACTCATCCATAGGGCCACGATAAGCCCCTTCTACTGCTTCTGCTCTTTGGTTCGCCGCTAAAGGGCCTGCATCTTGGAAGCATCCTGCGTCTGCGCTCATGCTTGATCCAGATGTATTGGCTAATATGAGGTAAAAAATTTGATTTAAAACTTTTACCATAGCCGCAAAAATAACCAGTGAGGCAATAAGGCCAAACATGATTAAGATAGGACGAATAAAGATTTCAAATATAAGGAAGTATCCTTTAATAGCGGCTTCACCAACGATACCATCACCATCAATACGCAGATGTGCCAGTGCCCATAACGGCATAGCAACCATCGCTTCAAATATTGTTTTAACCCATCCCGCCACGGCAAAAAAGAAGTAAATAAAGGGTAGGAAAGGCAGGATATAAAATAGAATAAATCCAACCATCAACCCAATACCAGCGATTGTTCCGAATGTGCTGGCGACGGCTTCTGATGTGGCGCGGAAAATAGGGGCAATACTGAATAGGGTAAAGCCTGCACTCATCCCAAAAGAGCGAATAGAATTATCAAGCATAGATTTACCAACAGCAGAAAGTTGGGCGAGGGGATGAATATCAACGTTTTTACAAATTTCAAAAAGTCCGCCCGTTCCTAAAATAACGTTAATCATGTCAATGAACGTATTACCCGTTTGCGAGGCTTCTGGATTTGCATTCCAATATTCTGCCGCTGTAGATAGGGCACGGTTGATTTCTTTTTCTGCTTCATCGGTAATGATAGGGACTGAACTATCACTAATATCATTCTTACCAGCGCCATTGATATTTGCTTGTAAATCAGCGCGTCGTTTTGCAGCGGTTATTTGTTCAGTAATGCGGGGCTGTAGCAAGACCGTTGGTGTATTACGAAGGGCGGCAATTAAAGCGCCATTTTGTTCGGCAATCGTATTGTACCAAATACCGCCACCGGCCCACCCTAGATGTTCGAATTCTGCGGGAACGCCCCATGAGCTGGAGCCCAGTTGCGCTCTAACGGCTTGGGCAATAAGGCCATTATCATTAATACCATCGCCCATTAAATCATTCATATAGATTTCCCACTTACTTTTCCACGATTTGGGCGGAGGGACACCCGCACCTGGATCAAGATCGGGTATACTCATGAAAGATACCCAATATTTTGCGTATTCATCTATGTTTAGGGTATAGCCTTCTTGCGTTACAGTACCAGTCACAGCATCGACTGTATCAGCAATTGAGACTTCGCCATACCACCATAATTTAAGTAAAAGTTCTAAGTAGCCACCTCTAAAAATTTGTCCGCCTGGTTGTGATACATCTGTAGTGGGCATTTCAAAGGTGCCACATATAGGGTTTACATTCCCATTATAGTTACTGAAGCGTTCTGTATCGCGAATACCAAATGTAATCGAGATATCATTTCCCCATGCTTGTTGTTTTGCCCTTATAACACCAAGTGTATTACCAATATTGATAGAATTATATTGCGCAGCAGAGCCATCAGTGGATTTTATTTTATAAACAGCAAACCCTTGAATACCTTGTTCCCAAGCAGGAGAAACATTATCAACTTTATTATAAATAGCGTCGTAGGCAAATTTACAGGTTCGTACGATAGACATCATTTTTGGAATATGCAGCATGTCTGATTTTGTTGGGATAGCAACATTTTGATCTCTACGCCCTGTTAACGTGTATCCTTCACCCGCATCGGCGCCATCAGCGATTCTTTGACCTGCGCTCATTTCATCATTATATAATTGCCACCCATTAGTTGCTAAGCCAGAGCCTAATTTTGCCGACATTAGGGTAATGTATTGGGCAGGATTAAGCCCTAGCCCTTGGGTCGTGGGTAATAGCAATGCAAAGAACAAAAGAATACGCACTGGTACCCATGTTTTATTAAAGCGTTTTCCAAACGGTATGCCAGATTGCGCCGTTTCCATGACGGTGGTGGCAGTAAGGTAGATGAGAATAAAGCTTCCAACAATCAACATTCCATAGCTGTAGAAACTAAAAAGAGCCAAGAGAGCATCATGAAAGGGTTCTTTGTACTCATTTGTTGGGCCAAAAAAATCGGGAAGGCCAAATACCATATCCAATATATTAAAGGCTAAGTCTTTATCTTGATTTTCTACAGGAACAGTAAAAAAGCCAGCAATGGTTGTTGGAAAGGAAGCTTGAGCAAAAGATTTTGGGATAGCGAAAACAAAAAATAATAATAAAAACTGAACAAGTAGAATGGCAAGCGCGATCAGAATCGTGAAGAAAATAATTATTTGATCAATATTTTCTTTTTTATAACTGATTTGGTTTGCGGCCACTTTCACTACTTGAAAAATAGAATATTTTCCAATATTAGAAGATTGTAGATAAGGGTGGTTGTTTGGTAAAATACGAACCATATTGTAAACGGTCGCGATAAGGTATGCTACATTTGAAAAGCTTGCGCTGAACAAGTTTTTAATCCGAGGAATATACTCCGGTAATAAAACTGTTTTTAAAACTTTGCTTTTTGTTATCATCATTGTTTCGCTAATTCAGTAAGACCTTTGGCCCCTGAACTGACTGATTGTTTGAAGCTTCCCGCAATTTGTAAGTTCTGCGACATCATGCTTCCGCCAATGGCAATTTTTGATAGAAGACCTTCGGCTGGCTCTCCTGATTGGTCATTAAAGGTTTGCACCCCTTGCCCCATCCAACGCAGGATGTTGTTAGGCACCTGGTCAATTAGTTTGAAACAGGACATGGCCGTCATATACACAACGATTGCATAAAGAACAGTGAAGAAAAATTCATCAACGGGACCACGAAGCCATTCAATTGTACCTGTTGTGCTCCCTCCTTGAATAACACCAGGGCAACCCCTATCGCCTATAACTTCACCGCCTGCATTATCAACATCAGAGAAACCCCCAACGTTTGAGACAACAAGAACGAACGTGCTATTGAGCATTTTTATCATCGCACTAAAAATAATAATAGAAGCAATAAAACCAAAAATGATGAGGATAGGGCGGATAAATATTTCAAATATTAAGAAATAGCCATTAATAGCCGCTTCACCCGGCAGTCCTTCGCCATCAATACGAAGATGCGCCAGCGCCCATAAGGGAACACCCACCATTGCTTCGAAAATACCTTTAATCCACCCGCCTAAGGCAAACATGAAATAAACAAATGGAAGGAAGGGAACAACATAAAATAAAATAAATCCAAGCAAAATACCGATGCTGGCAACCGTACTGAAAAACTGTGAGGCAGCGCTAAGCATGGGGCCGAAATAACCTTGTAAAATACCACCTGCGCCTGATCCAACAGAAATGCCGAGGTTACGCACTGCGGCTTCAATCATGCCTTTTCCTAAAGAGGAGAGTTGCGCAAGGGGATGAATATTTGAGTTCTTACACATATCAAAGAGACCATCCAACCCGAGGACAACGTTAATGACGTCAATGAAAGCATTTCCCGTTGTATCGTCTGAATTGATATACCAATAGTTAAAAATATCAGATAACCCGATCGCGATTTGGCGCTCAACGCTATTATCGTACTCAATTGTTTTTCCGTCGGCTAAAGTAGGAGAGTAACATTCAAGTTGTGTTGTGTTGTCGTTTTCTTGCTTGTTTTCTTTACACGTTTTTGTCATTGGCACGGGAAACGTTTTTATTTGTGGCTTGTTTAAGGTTGCTGTTGTGACTTGGCCGTTTGCATTGGCAATTTGATTATACCATAGGCTGGCGCCGCCCCAACCATATTTCAGGGTGTCGGCCGTGTCAGTAATGCCTATTTCTGCAGCGCTAACGGCTGACGGAAGCCAGACAGCAATTTGTCTCTTTATTCTATCTTCTGCTTTACCACGAATTTCTGTTTTGGGTTTAGGCAATTCTAGATTTTTCATTGCACGATCCATAAAAGTACGTCCAGCATCCGCCGCCTCTTTATACTCATCATACTGTTCATCCCACATATCTTCGAGAGCCATAAAATAAGCCATATTTATGAAAGTTCCAGGGGTGAAGGCTGCTTGCTGTCCATTAGCGTTTGCATTATTAATGTTAGCGAAAATATCTTCTGTATTTTGCAAGACAACTTCACCACAGTAAGGTTTCACACCGCCAATTTCGGTTGTATTGCCGGCAGTATCTTTCCAACCAAAGCGGATTTGAATGTCCTTTAAACCCACCATTCGAACTGCAGCGGTGTAAGACGTAGCAATTGCAGATTGTCCTCCATTATCTTTGGTTACGATGTACATTTGGATTCCGCCCTTCATTTGAATTTCACCGACTGTAGCTTCATAGGCGTGTTTACAAGCTTTTGCTAGCATCATAAAAGCGGCGAGATCTTTCAAAGCGGGAATCTCTGGTGTAGCGACGAATGTGCTGGTTTCACCGCCTGCTGTTGTGGCTTGCGCAATAGCTTTATTGTCAAGCTCTGCATTAAACAAGTTCCAGCCTGTAGTTGCAAAACCTGAACCTAATTTTGCACTATATAGTGTGACCCACTGGCTGGCGTTTAAACCCAGTGTGATGGGTACAAGCAAGCCTATACCAAAAACAAGGCGTATAGGGGCCCAGACATGATTATATCTTTTTCCAAAAGGGGTTCCTGTTTGCGCCGTCTCGGCCAAAACGGCAAAGATAAAATAGACGAGGATAATGGCCGCAACGATAAGCAAGCCATAGCTATAGAGTTCGAAGAGGCCATGTAATGCCGTATGAAATCCTGTTGGCTGTCCGCTGGCCATTTCAATAGACCCAAAGATATCGGGCACCCCAAAAACAGCATCTAACATACGAAGCGCTAAATCGTTCTCAGGTTGCTGTGTGATAAAAAATTGATCTAATCCAAAAGGAATTTCTTGTGCTGAAGCGGGTTGAACAATCATTGCCGTTGCGAGTAAGAAGAATTGGAAAAATAAGATAAACACCCCAGCAATAAGGGAGAAGAAAACAACGACTTTATCAATATTTTTCAAATCAAAGCTAATGTGACTTGACGCCTCAGAAAAAACATTACGTATTGAAAATTTACCGATATTTTGTCCTAATAAATAGGGATGATCTGACGGTAGGATATTTACTGCGCGGTAAACAAGGGCAATAAAATAAGCAAGATTGGCAAAGCCAGAGAAGAACAAAGCGTTCATACGCGGTGCCACTTGTGGCATGAGTGCATAGCGTGCAACTTGTCCTTTCTTTATGCTAAATTTTGCCATCTTATTTTATATCCTTTTTATTATTTATTAGGCTTGGGGTGTTCTTGGTGCCCCAGCATTTAATACTTCACCAATACCAGAACCAATGGCTTGCGATCCAGAGGACGCTGCTTGACCTAATTGACCACCGATACGGGCGCCGCCCATTGCTGCATATTGTGTTAATCCTTGTGTTGGGTCTGGGGCGTTATCGTTAAAGGTACTCACGCTTTGTCCTAACCATCTTAAAATGTTATTTGGTACCAATGTAATCATCTTGAAAGAAGACGTTGCCATCATGTAAAGAATGATTGCGTACATTACTGTGAAGAAAAATTCATCAATAATGTGACGGCCAAAAATTTCACCGCCTTCCGCAGCATTCGTCTCTGTTCCTGTCACGTTTAATACCGCTAAATCAAAAATTTCATTTAACATGGTGGCCAAGGCGGAGAAAATTGCGATACCACCAACCAAACCAAAAACTGTCAAGATAGGGCGCAAGAAAATATCCATGATTAGTAAATAACCACTCACGGCGGAACGTCCAGGTAATCCATCACCGTCAATGCGTAAATGCGCCAATGCCCATAACGGTGTACCCACCATTGCCTCAAAGATTCCTTTAACCCACCCGCCTACGGCGAAGAAAAAATACATAAAGGGCAAGAAGGGTAAAATATAATAAAGAATGAAACCAACTGATAGGCCCACTGTTGCAATGGAAACAAACATAGAGGAGGCGGCTTGTCCTGATGCCCCCAGATGTTGACTCAAAATTCCTAACATACCACCACTGAAAGAAGAGGCCATTGCGAGACCTAAATTTTGGACAGAACTTTCGACAAGCCCTTTGCCAATAACAGAAAGTTTGGCAATAGGTTGAACAGACTCGCGGACTAAGATTGGCGCATTTGGATCGTTAGGATCTCCATTTACTTCATCGCGGATGTTAAATAATCCATTCAAGCCAAAAACAGCGGTCATTGTATCCCAAAAAAAGTTTGAAGCAGAATTACCACGATCACACCGCCAATATTTATGAGATTCGTTAATCGCTCTTGCGATGAATAAATCAGATTCACCGTCCATTAATTTGATGGTTTTATCACCAGCCAGATCAGGGCTGTAAATATCACAATCATTTACATCACCGCCGTCAATTTGGCTTTTAAGCTCAACAACCCGTTCGGCAACGGCTGGGCGTTTTTCGATGTTGGGTGGATTAACCACCGCCGTTGTAAACGCGCCATTCATTTCAGCGATTGAATTATACCAAATACCTGCACCGCCCCAGCCTGTGTTGATCACGTCCTCAGAAATTTTAAAATTGACCTGACCACGAACATCATTAAAGAAGATATCTAGGTCAATTTTTATCTTGTCAGCCGCGCGATCAATAAATTTCTGACGCCATGATGTAGGAGGTAAAACAGCAGCATCACAATCTCCGGGCAGGGCAGTTTGTATAATAATAGGGGCACCTTCGGCATAAACAGCCGCGGTTCCAACTTCACAAGCAGGGGTAACATCGTCTGGTCCGTCATCATGTAAATGAGCGAGACGTTTACCGAACGTGTGTAATTCACCATTGCGGAAGTATAAAAAATGCACCATATCGTAGTAAATTTCTTGCACTTTATCTGGGCTCGCATTTCCTGTTGCGTTGTAAATTGTTTGGTCATTAACTTGAATCGGAAGTTTGATTTGGCCACAAAGGGCGCCTTTATTTTCCTCTGTCGTTACGGCTTCATTTAATTCAACTTTGCTGAAATAAATTGTAATGTGACTTTTAATGCCTGCGGCACGCGCTTGGTTACGAATATAACGATAGGAATCACCACCAATACCTATGGCTTCGTTAGATGAAGGATCAATAAAATAAGGTTTAATCTCTACGTCTTGTAGAGCATAAGCTTCTTTACATGCAATAATCGTAGCAATTCCTTCGACTAAGCCCGTTAAATCTGGACTGTTGGGTTGCGCGACCAGAAGCGCGTTTTCTAAGCCAAGTGGGTTTGTTGCGGCGGTTTCGTTAAATTGACGCCACCCTTGAGAGGCAAAACCTGACCCCAGCTCGGCGGCGTAAAAGGCAATATATTGCGCCCCGTTAAAGCCAAAATTTAAAGGCACCAACAAGCCAATTGCAATCACAAGGCGTAATGGGGCATATACATGGCTAAAGCGTTGTCCGAAAGGCACACCAGTTGTGGCGGTCTCACCGACAACGGTGATGAGATAATATAAAAAGACGATGACGGCGACAAACAAAATGGCGAAGTTATAAAACTTTACAAGTAATTGTAGTCCTTGATGCAGGCCTGTGCGATTTTCGCCCGCGGATACGTCTCCAAACATGTTTGGAATGCCAAAAACTTCGCGCATCATATAGAAGGCGACGTCTGTTTGTGGGCTGGGTGTTGTGAAAAGATTTGTTATCTCTTGTGCAAATGCCTGTCCTGATAGTAAGAAAAAAACAAGGGATGCGAATTGTGCGATTACAAGAAGCATGCCTGCCATGACGGCCGTAAACACAACAATTTGGTCAATATTTTCTTTTCTGAACTGAACATGATTGGCCGCCATCGCAATAACTTGGCGTATATTAAAGCGTCCAATATTTTCAGGGCGTGTATAAGGATGGTTTTTGGGTAGAATGCGCACCATTTGATAAATCATGGCGACTAAGAAAGCTAGATAGCCGAAATTACTTTGTAACAATGCCTTTGTTTCTGGAATGATGCCAGGCAGTAACATATAAGAGAGAGCTTGCTTAGGTTTTATAGACGCCACTTTATCGAAGAGCTCACGCCCTCCGCTTTGTTTTGGATTGTCTCCTAAGTTATTATTGAGTGTTGTCTCTGTCATCTCACTTCTTAATTATTTATATATTTCAATGCGTTATCCATTTGTAGACAATAAAATTATGGAATCGGCACTTTCTCTTATATGAATTATATCAC
>CALDHI010000068.1 GCA_937941545.1 uncultured Alphaproteobacteria bacterium | reverse complement strand
TTCACAGACTATGTTGTCTCACAATTGGATGACCTAATCGGTACAGTCGAAGAAGACATTATCGTGACCACCACCTTGGATCGTACCACTCAAAAAGAACTCGAAGACTCTATCACCAAGGCAATTTTGCGCTACGGCCCTAACAATAATGTCGGTCAAGCCGCAGGTTTATTCATGCGCAATGATGGCTCTGTTGTGGCCCTTATGGGCGGCACAAATTATGAGAGCAGCGAATATAACCGCGCAACGGACGCCGTGCGCCAACCTGGCTCTGCGTTCAAGCCATTTGTCTATCTATCCGCCATTGAAAACGGCATGACGATGTATAGCAAGATTGAAGATAAAAAATTTACCACTGGTCGCTACAAACCTAAGAACTTTGGCAACAAATATTACGGCTGGGTCACGATAGAAAAGGCGCTCACGCTGTCTCTCAACACGGTTGCCGTACAATTGATGCGTAAAACAGGCGTCAGCAACGTGATTGATACAAGCCGCAAGCTGGGCATTACCGCAGATCTTGAACCCAACTTGTCTACCGCCCTCGGCAGCTCTGGTGTGCCGATGATACAAATGGTAACAGCCTACACAACCTTGGCACGTGGTGGCTTGGCGGTTGAACCCCACGCCATTAAAACCATTAAAACCAAATCAGGCGATACACTTTATAAATACACCGCGCCCAACAAAACCCGCCGTGTGATTGAGGTTGAGCCTATCTCACAAATTAACGCCATGATGCGCTCCGTTGTTGATAACGGCACAGGGGCAGGCGCCAAAATCCCGTATCCCGCCGCAGGGAAAACAGGCACAACCCAAGATTATCGCGATGCATGGTTTGTTGGCTTTACCAATAAATATACGGGCGCTATCTGGTTGGGTAATGATGATAACTCTCCTATGGTGCGCATGACGGGTGGTTCTGCCCCAGCGTCTATTTGGAAATCTGTTATGCTGAAAGCGCAAACACGTGGCGGTAAATCGTACGATACCTTCCCACCCATCCAAGCCAGCGGTGCCGTCGATGAATTATTAGATGGAATCTTAGCGCCAAGCGGTGATGGCGGTTGGTTCAATGGATTATTTGATGGAATAACCCCGCTTGGCAATGCTACGCAACCAACACAGCCCCAGCAAAACGTACAAAGCAACACAAAGCAAAATTGGAAATCAACAGGGCAACAAAACGCGCCTGCCGAAAATAACGTCCCTCAAGAATTACAACCGCAACCCGTTGAACAAGCGCCTGTAAAGAAAAAAATACCTAAACACAATCAATGGAAAGTGAACGAGTAATACACACAGTGTACAGCAACGTCATTACGAGGAAGCCCTCGTGCTTGCGCGCATGGCGCACTTAATAGGAGAGGCTAACGCGGCAATCCATATAATTTTCTAGATGAATTACCGCGTCAGCCCTAAACGGGCTTCCTCGCAATGACGGAATATAACCTATTAGCGCCTTCTAGACTTATTACGACTTTTACATTTAACACCGATGCTTTGATATTCTTCTAAGCTATCAATATCTTGCTGCCGCTGTCTGCGCTCTGCATTCAGCACTTCATTCATATAGCGCACCTCGTCATGCAGCGCGCTTTGTATCGCTTCCTGACGGTTGCTCATATCGCTGAGCTTTATTGGACCAAACACCGCGCCATTGGCTTCAATCCGTTGCGATAGTGATTTTCCTATTTCATTAATATACTTATTCACCACGTATTGATCTTCATTCACATGCTTCATCTCATGCGCTAAAATCGCATTATGCATGCATCCACCTTGCGGGAAATCACTGGCGACATAAATCTTAGGGTTCACAGTAATTTCAACATCTACGCCCTTTAGATATAAACAACCCATACCATATTGCGCGTAGCTTTCAGTGCTAAACATCACTTTGCTTTTCAGCCCAATTGACCCACTCATTAAACCACTGACGCTGCCTTTGTGCGCAGGGCCGTAGGGAGAAATCGTGTCCGTATTCATCGTGTTAAGATACGCCTTGGATTTTGTAAAATCATATTTGATACGTGATTGACTGGGGCGGACATTAATTTGCGGGGCGCGACGCGCTTTACAATCATACGGGAAGACCACTTGGTGCAGCGCGGGGTTTTGCGGTGCCATTAACATTCCCGCCATCATTAACTCTAAACCCAACATCAACACACCCTTTAAAAGAAAAATACCTGCCTAAATACCAAAGAAACCCTATGAATTCTAGCAATAATCCGCTAATAAACACTTAATACATTCACAATCTTAAGGATTCAACATGGTTATTATTGGGCAATTGCTACTTTTCGTATTAAAGGCGTTTTACTGGGTCATTATTATTCAAATCATCTTAAGCTGGCTGATTGCATTTGACGTCATTAATGTCCGCAACGAAAAAGCGCAAAGCTTGATTAACTTGCTCAACAAAATCACTGATCCTATTTACCGCCCGCTTCGCAAATTCATTCCTTCCATTGGTGGCATTGATGTCACGCCGATTATCGTTATCTTGGCCGTGTTTATTCTTCAAAGCCTCGTAGCACAAATATTTTTTTAATAGATAAGGTTTCATGATCATGAGCGCACAAATCATTGACGGCAAAGCCATCGCGGCGACCCTAAAAGACAAAATCAAACAAGATGTTGACGCGTTAAAAGCCAACGGCAAAAGCGTTGGTTTAGCAGTCATCTTGGTCGGCGATGATCCTGCCTCTCATGTTTATGTAGGCTCAAAAATAAAAGCCTGTGAAACCGCAGGCATCACCAGCACCGAAGAGCGCCTAGGCGACGATGCAACCGAACAAGACGTGCGCACCGTTATTCAAACCCTAAACGCCAACCCATACGTGCATGGTATTTTGCTACAACTGCCATTACCAGACCATCTGGCGCAGGTACAGGAAAGCTTAGTCCAAGAAATCTTACCTGAAAAAGATGTTGATGGTTTAACCACCTTAAACGCAGGTAAATTATTTTTGGGTTTAGGTGATGGTCTCGTGCCTTGCACCCCCCAAGGCTCATTATTGCTCATCAAATCCATTGAACAAAATTTATCAGGCAAACATGCCGTGGTGATTGGTCGCTCTAACTTATTCGGCAAGCCGATGGCGCAACTACTGCTTCAAGAAAATTGCACCGTTACCATCGCGCATTCGCGCACAAAAAATATTGAAGAGGTTTGTAAACAAGCCGATATCTTAGTCGCCGCCGTTGGCCGCACGCAAATGGTCAAAGCCGATTGGGTCAAGGACGGTGCAATTATAATTGATGTCGGCATTAATCGCCAACCACCAAAAGTTGAAGGCGGAAAATCCAAGCTTCTCGGCGATGTAGATTTTGACGCCGTGAGCCAAGTCGCCAGCGCCATAACCCCCGTCCCCGGCGGCGTAGGCCCCATGACCATCGCCTGCCTATTGGCGAATACGGTTAAGGCGGCTAGTTAGCTAATCAATAATTAGTTTCCCGGTGAAAGTAATAATTGATTAACCGAAAGGTCACTATATGTACCTTCAAATTTTTCAACGATCTCAAATCCAGCATCTTCGTAACATCTCCCCATAGAATTAAACAGGCCCGCAAACTCCGCATTAAAACGAGAATATGCTACAAAATCTTTATCAGAATCGTATTTATCAACATATTCATTGGCAAATTTTTTAACGGTATTCTCGTCAACCAATATATAATGTCCGCGTACAAAGACATCTCCATTTTCAAGATCATCATTTGTCGTGCTGGATGTTAAGGTCGCACTCACTGGATCAGAAAAAGACGTATGCCCTGAAAGGACAACAGCAGGGGAGCTATCATAACCTTCATTCTGAGCACTCCACACATTCAGAACACTCTGACTCTTCTCAAACACCATCGTTAAACGGTTATAACCCGGCTCTTCTATACGGGAATAATTAGTTGCCTCCGCTAGCGCTATCGTACCCGCCAAACATTCAAACACCTCTATCGTATAAGGTACATCATCCCTGGGTTTAAAATCACCCGCATCTTGCAATAAGCGCGTTTGATGTTGCGGATCATTAATAACACCAATCGCAATAGGCTCATCTTCTGTACCTGCAAGTATAATTTCTGGATTTCCAGACTCTTCCATGTCCTTTATGGCTCGTACAGAAAAATCTATTTCAGGCTCAGGCTCAGAATCATCGTCGATTCCTAACGAAGCGAGAATCCTAGATTCATATGCATCCCAATTTTCGTCTAAATTTATATCATAATAGCCATTAGATTCTTCACTAACAGGTGACACGTCTACGGACTCAATTTGTGGTTCAAAAACGGTTGTGAAAACAAGCTCTGTTTTCAAATGATTATCTTTGACGTTCGTCTTAGACGTCTTAGACGCCTCAGGCGTAACATTATTATTGACCACCGCAGAATCATTTTCAAATAATCCATTTGGAAACGCTAGAGACATAACTACAGACGCTGCTGCTGCAATCTTCAATCCACGCATTAAACTCTCCTCTTTAAAATAAAAAAGGAAAACTATCACAAAAACACTGTTATGTCAATTAATTTATAGTAAACTCCTAAAAAAAAGCCCTGTGGCAAATATCACAGGGCTTTTTAAAATTCTATAAATTTATATATTATTGACAGCCCTTACCATCATATAAAGCAAACAGTTTTTCTTTACGGTCCGCCGCACGGTCACGGGCATCGCTGGCATTCATTTCGTTCACGATAATACCTGGCCAAAATAACAACGCCATACCCACGTTACGGCCTGACATGCCTGTCTTACCTTCAATGTCTTGTTCTAAATCTTCCATTTGGACGATATCACGTTTCAATTGTTCACATGTTTTATCTTTATCGTCAAATTCTGTCACTGATACTTTTTTATGTGTACAGGCAGATATTGAAACCGTTGACGCCAATAAAGCGATAAGCATTAATTTATTTTTCATTATTATTTTCTCTCTTAAAATTTTAGACGTTTAATAACAACAGATGACAGATATGAGAGCAATAGATTGTTTGAATTTATTCTTAATTAATATTTTATTGACATAACGCTAACCTGTCTTTAAACACACCCCATGGGAGAGTTTACAAAAACCTTACAATTAGGCTTTTATCTATTACGCAGCGACCTTTACTTCGGCGACATTGCAAAGGCACCGTTGAGTATCAAATTTGCACGAATTACAACGATTAGGCACAACGCCTATAATAAGGAACCAAAATTAAGACACGCCTCCAATACAATAAAACCAGATTTAACCTTAGTTGATGATGAGATAGGTGAATTGACCTATATCGCCAACTCCATACCCCACAGTGAAGATTTAGAAAAGGTAATCATTGCGGCGTCTGATGCGACATTAGAAAAATTAAGAGACGACTTACCTGAAATTGCTAGGCTCCACAATCGCAAAAATGAAGGCGTTACAATCCTATTAAATCACATTCACACCCTTTATGTGGACGCGCTTAAAAATCAACTTGGCGACGATTCAGACATGGCGCAACACATCAAAAAAGGAGAAGTAAAATTTCTAGATCGTTTAAATGGGTCAAAGACGTTAGGGGAATACGCCGACACGGTAATGACCGTCTTTGGTGATAGACAAAACGATAGCGTATCACAAAGTATTAACGTTCTATTTCATGAAATGGCGCATTACACCGAAGATATATTCTCTTCTTTCTACAAAAGTAACAGCGATGTTTTTCCTGAAAAATTCAAACACCACGCACAGGCCAACGCCTTGCAAGATGCATTTAATGCCACTATCCCTTCTTCACTCTACCCCGCCTACCGCGCTCAATTTTGTGAAAAATTAGCCTTTAATGTTGGTGAAAATGCAGAGAGAAAACTCATACAAATAGTACAAAAAGCCACTTTATCAAACGAAGAAAAACGCCTCATTCTTCCAGAGGATACCCCACTCTATGAACAATTAAACCGCAAGCTGACTACTCACCCTGCGCCTTAGTATACCCATCCACACCGTCGAAGCTGTGCAGCATCAACGCGCTGGTGAAGTTCATGTCGGCATTGTTAAGATTGGATAGCAACTGCACCACTTCGGATGTATTGATATCACCGCCATCTTTGCCCAAGAAACGCAAGCGCCAGTTATCCGTACAAAAAGTTTCCGCCGCGCCATTTGGCCACACCTTCACCCCACGGTTTGAGATGATATGCAGGTCGATGTTGTCGGTTAAACAGGGCAAGACAAGCGCTGCTAAATCATCAGGCTTCCCGTCATAATTTACGCCTACATCAACGCCAATACGCTCTTTCTTTTCAGGCGCAATCACTTTTAGGGGGGGTAAAATAATACCTTCACTGTCACTGGCGTAATTTTCTAATGGCAATGTCGAGGGCTCTTGCCCTAAACGCTCAATCACGGCCTGTGTAAATTCATCCGTGCCAACGCGCTTCGTGCTTTGTCCTTCGCGATAAATATCGCCCGTATGAATTCCATCTTCGATTGTTTTCTTCCACGCGTTGTGAATCTTTGTCGCCACATCGCCTTGACCAATATGGACAAGCATCATCACCGCACCCAAAATTAAACCCGATGGATTGGCAATGCCCTTGCCCGCAATGTCTGGCGCACTGCCATGCACGGCTTCGAACATACCAAAATCTAGCCCGATATTAGACGAGCCACCAAGCCCCACAGACCCCGTCACCTCCGCCGCAACATCAGATACAATGTCTCCGTACAAGTTCGGCAGAACAATAACATCAAACATACCCGGATGCGCGGCAACCTTGGCCGTACCAATATCAATAATCATATGATCTTGTTCAATGTCGGGATATTCCTCACCGATTTCGTCGAACACTTTATGAAACAAGCCATCGGCCATCTTCATAATATTGTCTTTGGTCATACACGTCACTTTTTTGCGGTTATTCGCACGCGCATATTCAAACGCATAGCGCACAATGCGCTCCGTCCCTGGGCGAGAGATCAACTTCAACGACGCCATCACTTGTTGTGATTGGCGGTATTCAATCCCACCATAAAGGTCTTCTTCATTCTCACGAATAATAACCAAGTTCATATCATCGTGATTTGTATCAACATAAGGGTGATACGCCACACACGGGCGCACATTGGCGAATAAGCCCAATGTCTTACGCACCGTCACGTTCAGGCTTTTGAAGCCTCCGCCTTGCGGCGTTGTAATCGGCGCTTTCAAGAAAATCTTCGTACGGCGTAAACTATCCCATGAACTGTCCGCAATGCCTGATGGCACGCCAGACTCGTACACGGCCTTACCAATTTCAATCTCTTCAATATCAAGGCGCGCGCCTGAGGCCTCAAGGATTTGAAGGGTTGCGTCCATAATCGCAGGTCCAATACCGTCTCCGCGTGCAATAGTGATGGGTGTGTTCTTTTGTGACATGATGTGATAAACCTTTTTTTCGAAGAAATGAATATTTCAATTAAAGATTATACCCACCTTAAGAATCCTAGTCGAGAATTAAATTTAATGCCTACTTCCCTAACCACCCCCTCGCTCAAAGGCGAAAGCCTTAAGATTATAGCGATTATGCTTGTTGGGTACACAGCCTTTTCATTTTGTGACGCTGGGGCAAAATATTTAACCCAAACCTATAGCCCCTCTTATTTAGTCACGATGGGTACGATAATGAACGCCAGCTTAATGGTGATATGGATAGTGTGGCGTAAAGGCCTGAAAGGGTTTCAAAGCCAAAAGAAAAAATGGTTATGGTTTCGTGCCACCACCGTTGGCATAACCGCCCTTTGCATTGTGACGGCGTTTTCTTATATCCCCATAGCTGACGTCTATGGCGTCACCTTTGCCGCGCCCTTCGTTAGCGTCATTCTGGCCGTTATATTTTTAAAAGAAGTGGTTGGTCTGCACAGATGGTTATCGGTTATTATTGGTTTTATAGGCGTTATTGTTCTAGCTGGCCCACAATTTGAAACTCTCAATATAGGCTTAGTTTACGCCATTATAGCCTGCACCAGCAGCGCTATGGGACCGATTATAGTTCGCAAGATTGGTAAAAATGTCTACATGCCTTTATTATTTTTGTATGCTTTCCTTGGCATGCTCGTAGTGAACACACCGATTGCGTTGAGCGATTTTCAAACTATTGGTTTGCCGCCCTTATTTGATTTAGTCCTTATTTTGGGCAATGGATTACTTGTATTATTGGGCGTAGGTTCTGTCAGTTACGGCCTTGCTCACGCACAAAGTACCGCCAGCGTCGCGCCGTTTGTTTATACACAAGTCATATGGGCTGTCCTGTTTGGGATTCTCCTGTTTGACAACATCCCAACACTCGCCACCATTGCGGGCTTAACAATTGTTGTGAGTGCGGGTCTATATATGATGTACCGTGAACGCCAATTGAGAAAACTTAATCCTATCACCCAAGGAAAAAACATCTAATGCCAAACTCTCTTCTTAAAGGTGAAAGCCTACTTATTATTGCCATCTCTCTTTTGGGCTGGGCCAGTTTTGCATTTGGGGATGCCAGTGTGAAGTACCTCGCACAAAGCTACCACCCGTCCTATCTGGTTATATTATGCGCCACAATCAACACCCTGATTTTAACGGGGTTCATTGCCTATAAAAAAGGCCTGAAAGGTTTTGTTGCGAAGAAGAAAAAGTTAATGATGGTACGCGGTGCGTTAACGGGCGGAATTTCTTATTTCATCGTCAGCGCCTTGCATTATATCCCAATCGCCGATGTATATGGCGTCACCTTCAGTGTCCCATTCATCGCCGTCATATTATCCTTCTTGTTTTTAAAAGAAGAAGTGGGTCGCCACAGATGGACGGCCATTATTGTAGGCTTTATGGGCGTGTTAATTGTTGTTGGCCCAAATTTTGATGTGGGCGGCGTTGGTTTTTATTACGCCATCAGCGCCATGGCGTTAATGGGCGCCAGTGTTATCACCATGCGGATGATTGGGACAAGCGAATATATGCCACTGGTTTTTCTCTATAATTTTATCGGTATGTTAATTATCAATCTGATTATTGGCTGGGATATTATCTCGGAGTTACCCGTGCCTGATCTCAATCATGTTTGGCTTATTATCGTCAACGCGCTTTTGACCTTGGGCGGAATTGGTGCCACCACCTATGCTCTAGCGCACGCGAAAAGCACTGCCAGCATAACACCATTCCTCTACAGCCAAGCTTTATGGGGTGTGATATTGGGCTATTTTGTCTTCAACGATATCCCAACCCTGCCCACAATTATCGGCCTGTCCATCGTTATCGGCGCAGGGCTGTATATGATTTATAGAGAGAGACAGTTGAATAAGGTGCGCTCAGGCGCGTAAACGCGCTACGCGTTATTAAGAGCCTCAGGCGCGTAAACTCGCCACGGCGTTCCCATGTAAACAAGCCCAAAAGTTCGTCATTGCGAAGGAGCGATAGCGACTGCGGCAATCCACCTTGAAATTAAAATACTATTCTCTATAAAATACCTCACGCGATGGCACTTCCTTCGTGATTTGGATCTTCTTTTTGAACGCTTGCACGGGTGTTTCGGTAATCAAAGATTCAACTGGCGAAAAAATCTTCTTATCCTCGCTACGCTTATACACATAAATCCCAAGCACTGATAAGCCCACTCCCCAAATGGTGCTGAGGCTCGCCATGCCTTGCAAAATATACTGCGCTTTCTCGGTTTCAAACACGATTATATACGCCAACCCAAACATTTGCGCCGCCCATGTCACCGCCATAATATACCCAAATGTCGGGCGCATACGGCGCACGTAGGTATCGGTGGAGTTAATCTCACTGCGCAAGCTTTCATTGACCTCGTGCAGGCGTGCCTCAATTTCCGCGACGCGCAATGTTGCCATCACTTCGGCATGGCGGTTGGCTTCAACCAATTGATCGTTTGAAATCAAACCCTTTGAAACCGCGTCTTCTACCGCATCCAACGCCTCGCTTGCGCCCTTGGCAATGGGGTTATCAATTTTAGATAACGCCCGCGCGACAAATTCAATCAGCAACGGTAACCCAATTTTTGAGAGTATGGTGGTTAGCATAGTGTTTCCTTTTTTAAATACCGCCAAGGCGTGCAGGCACGCTACGCTTTTTGATTTAAGTGCGCTCAGGCGTACAGGCACGCTACGCGTTTTTAAGAGCCCTCAATGGATAAGCCGAAGGACGCTTTTTTAAAATACCGTCATTGCGAGGAACGGAGTGACTGCGGCAATCCATCTATAGCGTTAAGTGGATTGCCGCAGTCGCTAACGCTCCTTCGCAATGACGAACTTTTTGGTCTAGCTACATAGGAAGGCCGTAGCGCGTTTACGCGCCTGAGCGTTATTAGAAATTGCGTAGGTTGCTTGCAACCCTGAGCGCTACTTAACAAGTTTATAAAAAATATGACGGCCGATTGTTTTCACGGGGAGCTCCCCCACTGCCCAATAGGGATCAACATAATCGGCATGATAATGCGTTGCGCCATGAGTGTTATCAGGCAATGCCCCAATCACCGCGCGACGTGCAACCCTTAGCGCCGTGGCGAAATGCTTATTACTGGCGGTGACATTAATGAGACGTTTGTAACTGGGGTCATCACGATTCCAACAGCTAAATTGATATGGCTTTTGACACACGCCAATCACGCCATTGCCCCACCAATATTTTCTTTTACGCGCAGATATTGCCACGCGGTTTAATACGACACTCGCCACGGCTTCTAAGCCTTCATGCGGCTCGCTTCGTGCTTCACCAAAGATAGTGCGCGCCAGAACATCAATTTCCAGCTCACGGTAATATGCCTCTTGCTCTTCTTTAGCCGATATTTTTTGTATTTTTTTAGGTTCTGACTGTTCACATTTTTTTTGTTTCGATGGAAACAAGGCAGGGAGTATTTTGTAAATCATAATATAGTCCTTTCTTTGTTATAAGTACGATAAGGCGTGCAGGTACGCTACACACCTCTTCGTCAATAAATCTGAAGAGGTGCTTTAGCACATTTGCGTATTTGAACACTTTGAAATCATTTATTACCAATAAGTCCTTCGGTTTTAAGGGCGGTTTTATCAAGCTTACTTTCAATCCGAAGTAAGTGATTAATGAGGCGGATTTCTAAGTCTTTCATTTCACTGGTCGCGGCATAATTACGTGCGACATCTAATTTAAATTCTGACATATCTTCGCGCATAACATGGTGTCGTTTTTCACCTTCACGTCGTGTGCGCATGTTCATATAAAAAAGAGCAGACATAGCAGGGATATCAATCACAGTAATCCACCACAACAACCCCGTATCTAATATTGTATGCATAATATTTTCCTTTTAGTTAAGTCGCTCAGGCGTGCAAGCACGCTATGCTTTATTATTTAAGTGCGCTCAGGCGCATAAACGCGCTACGCTTTTTTTAAGAGCCTCAGGCGCGTAAACGCGCTACGGCCTTCCCATGTAAATAGGCAAAAAAAACTCGTCATTGCGAAGGAGCGTGAGCGACTGCGGCAATCAACCTTCAGTTATAGATGGATTGCTTCGTCACTTCGTTCCTCGCAATGACGCGTATAAAGCTATGCTTTTAAACCTTAAAATCTGTGTTGGCTTGAAACACGTCCGATGTATTTTTCCACCCCTGTCGCGCAGAGAAATACGAGCGCTTCATTCGCACAGGCTCAAGGCTTAACGCCCCCGCCACGGCATCTAAGCCATCATCGTGACCATTAGTGTTGTTAGGTTGCCAATCCATCATCTCTAATAAAAACGGTGTTTTCTTCACGCTTTCATGTACCGATAACGCCCGCGCCGCCAAGGCCACATCGAACGCTTCTAAGATACGCATCGCTTTATTAGTCGAGCTATGTTGTTCTAAAATTGCACAAGGCACTTTTTCAATTGCAAATTCTTCACGCAACATATTGGGCAATAACTTGCCGATGCCATTAGTTTCAATCGCAATAGAGGGCAGATAAAAACGCTTCGCCAGCTCAGTAATAATCTGACACTGCGCGCGCGCTTCATTATCTTTGTCGCTTATCTTCAACTTTATATATTCAATGTGATGAAGATAATGATGCCCCTCAATATCGGTAAAGATAATGGCCAACACGCTATTATCCCCCTTCACACTGCCAAAGGCAGGATCCCACCAAGCGGAGGCGGATATAATTTTCTTATCCATCAGGGTTAAATAAGCCTGCCCCTGCGCTTCACCATAGCTCAAATTATCCTCATAGAAACTAAGGTGTCCTGTATCAAGGCGGCTCTCACTGACATTTACAGGTTGCAACATCATTTGCGCTGCAAACTTGTTTGGCCCTGCTTGTTGACGTAGAAGCTTAATCATATCGTCATTAAATTGTGTCGGCCAAACAGATTTATTTTGTGCATTTATAATCGGTTGCACATAGCGTTTAAAGTTTTCTAAATAAGCTTTATCCTCGCCCACTTCTTGTCGTGCCTCCTCCGCATAGATTGAAAAATAATGATGCGGCGTTCCAACAAATAACTGCGTTCCCTTGGGTGTTAGGATAAAATTACTCTCGCCTAAACGCTCGCGTAAATCCTCACGCTTCATGGGGGTGTCAGACGTATTGGGCACTTCCACATCGTCATAGATAATAAAATCTGCGCGTGCGCCCGTGATGTTCATCGTCACGCCCGCCGCCATAACCGATGGATCACGCAACTCACGCGGGCGGTTCACCGTGAAGCGATCACTCGCCCATTGATCAGGACTACTGGGGATGAGGGATTTTGTCAGCGGGTGTTTCTCAATAATTTTCCGTGCGCTCCGTACCATTTTTGTTGCCAGCGTATTATCCGCCGCCAAAACCAATATGCGTAGATTTGGATTAAGCAATAATAACCACGCCGAAAACAAACCAACAATTGTTGACTTCCCAAAACTACGAAACGCCATGAGCAACAAACGCGTATCACCCGCACGCCATCTTTGTTCCAACCATCGCGCTAAGTCATAATGGATTTTTGGGGTTTTATACCCTTGCTCCATATTCCAAATTTCAAGGAATAATGTGAATGAAAAATAT
>CALDHI010000067.1 GCA_937941545.1 uncultured Alphaproteobacteria bacterium | reverse complement strand
AAGACGCACCATCAATAATTTTTTGACGCGAATATATTGTTGGTCAGACAGGCTCAAATGCTTGTCCCGCAAAAAGTCATCCAACGCTTTGGTGATGGCTTCGGAGGCCGTATCAGTTTGAAACAGGACATTCGTCATGGTTTGATGATACCACGCTTTTTCATTCTAACAACATCATAAAAAATACGCCGGCGGTTGGGGAACCGCACGGCGCATAGGGGGGGGAGAAATAAACTGTTTTAATTCATAAAGTGATACACAATGCTACGCGTAATCTCTTTGTTTAATACCGGTTAGACGATCTGCGTGTAATCGTCATAATTCTTGCGTGTCCATACTGAATTCAGTGTTGTAACACAGGGGATAAACCCGAATAATTTGTAAATTTTTGGCATGTTATATGTCTTAGTGACGTAATTTTTCTTTTTAGTACCGCCAATTTTAATATCTGTTTCTAAGAACATATTATCATTGCTCAACTTGTGCGCTCCGCGCATGCAATGCTCTTGATGTAATTCAGCGATATATTGCAAGGTCACATTGACGTCTTCCTCGGTTTGAAAGGTATCCAAAATGCCTTGGTAACTGATACGGTTTTGAACCATAAAATCATCTAACCAAAACCAAGCCCATAGGGGAAGCGATACGATACGATATTCTGCTTTTAACCCTGGTATAACGCGGGCAATCAAATTATCGTTTAGCGGTGTTTTGGTTGTCATGTTTTATTTATTCCTCTTCCCTTTATTAATCTTTTTATCTGTACCTATCATTCCACTTATCGGGGTTGAAATGCAAATTTCTTACCTTGAAATCGTTTTTGTTTACATAAATTAACAAAAAGTTAATGTTTATCAATGGTTTATATTTTATTGTTTTCGATGTGTTGAATTTTAACTAAAATAAGGCAAATGCCTATTTTGAGGATTAAAAGTGACTTTTAAGGGTGATTTGCGATACACTGTATAAGTAATTTTCATTCTCTTTCCTATGTGGAGGTATATCGTGTCAATTTGGTGGTTATTATGGGGGGTCTTATCTTTTATATTGTTGGGCACAACAATATGGTCTTTGATCATTTTATTTCAACAAAAGAAAACTTGGTCAGTTTTCGCAAAACGTAGAGGACTGGTTTATAACAAGGGCACATTAGCGGGGCCGTGTGAGATATCAGGCACTATCGATGGGTTGAGCATTGGCATGTTTACTGCCACACAGATGAAAGAAGATTCGCGTAAAAATCGCCAAGTCACTGTCTTACAGTTAACGCAGGGCACACCGCTGTTTGACTCTATGGCGATTGGTACGCCTGAAATGTTGCCGTTTTTAAATTCACTTGATGCCCTTACGGTTTATCCTCTTGAGCATGACAAGTGGGACAAGAAACATAACCACCTTTTTTCAAAAAACAAAAAGGCTGCTGATGTTTTCTTGTCGGAAGAGCGCCTGACGATTTTAAACAAAATTCTAAAAATTCCAAATTCAGATAACTTAATATTGCTAGATTTAAACCAGGGGGTGTTTCGTTTTGAAACAAATAACCCGTTGCATGATTTAGCCAAGCTTGATTCATTGGTCACTAAACTGATAGCTGCCATTAAAAAGTTAACGCCTAGTGAGGCTGAGTATAAAGAACTTTCTGCGCTTTATACTGAGGAGATAAAAGAAAAATAGTTGAATGAATAAGGCTGTTAAATAAAAAGATATATTACAAAATAAACCCCACATGATAATGCGGGGTTTATTTTTATACGCGTAAGTTTTTTATGAGGAGTTAATGCGCGATATAGGTGGCACTTAAAGGCGCATATTTGCTACCTTTATACTCACTCTCTTTTTCTTTGATATTGAAGATACACGTCATACGCGCATCACCATCAAAACGGTCAAAGGCGATTATGTCTTCACCAGAATTTTCGTCAAATTCAATCTCGCCCGTTTGAAGCAGGGGCTGGGTTTTGCGCCATTTAATAAAATCACGCGTTTGATTGAGCGTTGATTTAGGGTCCTCATCTTGCAGGTTCACCGCCAGCTTCTTATGATCCGTTGGAATGGGTAACCACGGGGGCTGTCTATCATTGGTATTGGTGCTGAACCCTGCGGCAACGGCGTCTTTGTTCCATGGCATTGGTGTTCTACATCCATCACGTCCTTGCCATTCTGGCCACATGAACTTGCCCCATGGGTCTTGGATTTGGTCGAAGGGAATTACGGCCTCGGGCAGGCCTAACTCATCGCCTTGATACAAAAACGGCGTACCGCGTAGGGAGAGGAGGAGCTTGTTTAGTAGAGCCGCAAAGTTGGCGCGGTCTTGAACGCCCTTACCCCAACGCGTGGCAACGCGCACGGCGTCATGGTTGGTAAATGCCCAGCTAGGCCATCCATGGTTAGGGTATTTTTTAACTTCTCTAAAGGGCAGTTTAATTTTCTCTGGTGTTAAATTAGTTGAACTGGAACCTGCAATAAAGTGAATGTTATAGGCTGTATTTAGCTTGTCATTCCCTGATGTGTATTCCGCTGTACGGGCATAAGGGTCATCATCACCAATTTCACCCAATGTCATAGTGTCTGGATATTTGTCCATCAAGGCGCGAACATCTTGTATGAGGCCAATCATTTCTGGTTGTGATTTATCATGGACATGCTGTTGCATTGAATAAGGGATAACGCTGTCAATTTGAAGACCTGTTGACAGGCTGCTCATATCACGCACTGGATTATCGCGTAGCTTCTCGTCGTGGAAACAATGATTAAACGCATCAAGACGGAAACCGTCAACGCCCATCTCTAGCCAATATTCACATTCGCTCAACATTTGATTGCGTACATCTGGATTGTGATAGTTCAGGTCGGGTTGTTCTTTCAAAAAGCTATGCATGTAATATTGGCAACGCTTTGTATCATATGTCCATGCAGGGCCACCAAAGATAGATTGCCAGTTGTTAGGCGGGCTGCCATCTGGTTTTGGATCGGTCCATACATACCAATCTTTTTTGCGATTATCATTACCCAAGCGGCTTTCTTTAAACCACATATGTTGGTCGGATGTATGTGACATCACCATATCAACGATGACTTTAATACCAAAATCATGCGCCTTTTTGAGCAAAACATCAAAGTCTTGGTTGCTACCAAAAAGAGAATCTATTTTGCGGTAATCAGAGACATCATAGCCAAAATCTTTCATTGGGCTTTCAAAACAAGGAGAAATCCAAAGGCCATCAATGCCCAAATCAGCGATATAATTTAAGCGATCTGTAATCCCCGCAATATCGCCTACGCCATCCCCATTTTTATCCATGTAGGAGCGCGGATAAACCTGATAAAAAACCCCTTTTTTCCACCATTCAGCATTGTTAGTCATGATTTTTTCTTATTCTTTAAAAGTTAAATATTGGAAATGTTGATAGTCCTAAAAATAACCCTAATAGGATAAATATAACACTGACACTTAGGTTTATTCTTTTGACTGTTTTAGGTTTTTTAAGAAAATTTCTTATATGGGCAACGCTTAAAATCCCAATGGATATGAAGCTTATCTGCGTTACTAAAATTACAATCGCCGCCATAATGATTAAGCGTAAATCGAGTGTCTGGTCAGGAAAGACGCTTGGTATGATCGCGCTATAAAATAAGATAGTGAGTGGGTTTGCCAATGTGATAGCCAATCCAGAAACGTAACTGTCTTTTAGCTCTTCTGCTTTGCTAAGTTTTTCTCCTGCGTTCCAAACACCGCTCTCTAATTTGTTTAAGCCTTTTACGCCAATATAAATAAGGTAAACCGCTCCTAAGCTTTTAAATAAGAAGGTGATAAATTCCATTTGGTATTCGAGAAGGGAAAGCCCCATGACGACGATACCGTAAAACACCATATGAATAGTGCTGATGCCTAATGTAATAGCCAACCCAGAAGGAAATCCGCCGCCTAGTGAGCGGGATATAATCGCCAACACACCAGGGCCAGGCTTCAGCGTGAGCAAAATGATGGCGATAGACAGCGCAATTGCGGATTCAATGGTCATATGAATATCGTTCCTTTCATATATAGTGCCGCGTTTCCTGTGATATGGACGCGATTATCTTGTAATAATAACTGTAAATTACCACCGCGCGTGGATGCCTGGTAGGCATTTAATTGTGTTTGCCCTAATTTTTCTGCCCAAATGGGGGTGAGCATGCAATGGGCGGAGCCCGTTACTGGGTCTTCGGGGACGCCAACATTAGGGCCAAACCAACGGGAAACGAAGTCTATATCTTCGCTTCCTTTTGCCGTGACGATAATGCCGCGACATTCAGATATTTCGGATAATTTGACCATGTTAGGCTTCATGTTAGAAACCGTTTCTTTGTCATCATATAATGCTAGCCAATCGGGGCCTTCATAAAGCTCTGTCGGCTCTTCGCCTAATGCTTCAGATACGCGAGGGTCAATCGTAACTTTTTTGTAAGGCCAAATAGGGAAATCTAATGTCAGTTTGTCATCGCTTTTCTTTACGATTAATTCGCCAGAAAGACTATGGAATCGTATTTGGTCTTCTTGATACCCTAACTGATTATAGATAACCCATGAGGTTGCGAGGGTAGCATGCCCGCAAAGGTCAACTTCCATAGTGGGTGTAAACCAACGTAAATGAAAGCTGTCTCCATCAGGAACAAAGAATGCTGTTTCAGACAAATTATTCTCTAAGGCAATTTGTTGTAATGTTTCATTAGGCAACCATTGCTCCAGCGGGATAACCGCCGCAGGGTTTCCTTTAAAGACTTCGGATGTAAACGCATCAACTTGGTAAATTGGAAGTTCCATTTATATGTTCCTTATATAAAGAAGGCGATACCTTATAATAAAGTATCGCCTTTATAATAAATTTTTAACAGGATGATTACTCAGCTGCTGCTTTCTTTTCAGCAGGGGCGTCTTCAGATTTGCCTGCGTCTGCAGCAACTTGAAGTTTTACAATCTTGTCTGGGTTCTTTGGTGGTTCGCCACGGGTGATGTCGTTCACAATATCCATGCCTTCAACCACTTGACCCCATACGGTGTATTGGTTGTTTAGGAATGAACAATCATCAAAACAAATAAACCATTGTGAGTTTGCTGAATCAGGAGAGCCTGAACGCGCCGCCCCAATTGTACCACGACCAAAGTTATAATCGTTGAACTCTGCTTCTAGGTCAGGGAGTTCAGAGCCGCCCATGCCTGTGCCTGTTGGGTCACCAGTTTGTGCCATGAAACCATCAATGACACGGTGCCATACGATACCGTCATAGAAACCTTCACGGGTTAATTTTTTGATACGCTCAACATGCTTTGGCGCAATGTCTGGCATAAGTTTTATTTTCACTTGACCGTCTTTTAGGTCAAGTAGAAGTGTGTTTTCTGGATCGAGTTCAGCGGCTTTTGTGTCTGTTGCTGCGGCGGTCATAATGAGTAAGCTCCCTAATAATAATGTAATGGTTTTAAGCATTTTATAATCCTTAATTGATTGAAATGAAAGCTTAAAATGCCACAGGAATAGGGCATTTAAAAGGCTATATCTATTAATTCGCCCTAATCTGTGGATACGTTACGTTTTATAGGGCGCGCTCAGGGTTGCAAGCAACCTACGCGGTTTTTTAAAAGAGCCTCAGGTGCGTAAACGCGCTACGAGCCTATTAGTAACAAAATCTATGATGTGTTGCGTCCTGCTGTTTACGGCCATGAGGGCTCTTTAAAGTGCTCGTAGCGTGCCTGCACGCCTGAGCTCTATTAACAAAGCTATCCCGCTTCCATTAACAAAGCTTCGTTATTATGGGCGTCAATGCGGTCTTTTATTTCACATATACATGTGCCACAACACGGTTTTTCACCGCCCGTACATGCGGAATAAACAGCAGAAGTCTTCTTTTTAATGGTGTCATTTTTCAAGGCGCCATCAAGGTCTTTATCGGTAAACGGGTTACATAGACATATATACATCTAAAATGCTCTCTCTGTTACTAAGAAGCGCGTAGTAGGTTTTGCCACTGAACACTCTTAAAGTTAATGAGACTTATTCTCAATAAGGCAGATTTATACTGCAAGTGAGAATAATTCGCAAGTGGTTTTTTTTGCTTTTTGTCATACCTCGCCTTGATCTGGGTATCTCTTTGCCATGACAAGATCCCCGTTCAAGACGGGGATGACGATAGGGGATGTTGGATGACAAGGGTTGGGCATAGCGTAGCGGGCTTGCCCGCCTGAGCGACTTAATTAAATCTAATATAAATATTGCTCACGGCAATTTTGGCGATTGGCGAGAGCCATTAATTCATCAAGGCGGTCTTGTGCTTGTTGCTTTTTAATCGTGGCGGTCTGTTTGTTATGGCTAAGCAAGGTGCGACCAAGGCCAATAACTTGCCCCACATAAGGGACGCCAGCGATAGATGCGCCTTGGGAGGCGACCGTTGCGGTTGTGTTGGCGTTACGCGTGGCTTCGCTGTTGGTGCCGCTCGATTTAACGGCGCTACGCGCATTTTGAATTTCAATCATAAGCTGATCGCAATCCATCGCATAATTTACAGGGCGCGGCGTAGTAGAGCACGCGATTAAAGAGAAGCATGCCAGAAATAAGGTTATAATTTTAAAGTTTATCAAGTATCACACCTCTTTTTAATGACTTCATTTTGTAAGCCATTCATGCGCTCTCTAACGTCTTCTGCGTCTAATCTGGCTCTGTGTCGGCTGTAGTTGTTGAATGTTGTGCCGATGGAAAGACCAACCCCAAGGTTCACGCCACTGCTGTAGCCACCTTGAGCGCCAATAACGCCGCCTGTGCGGACACCGCCGCCATTTTGGTCATTGGCTTTTTTATCAAGAGCGGTCAGTTTTTCGTTGGTGGTTTTAATTTCTTCGCGCAGTTGCGTACAGGTCATCTCTGTCGCCAATATTTCAGGTTTGGCAGTCATTGAGGAGCAGGCCGTTAGCATAATAACAGCGCTGCTCAATGTTATAGCGAGGAGGGGGTTAACCTTCTTTAACATCTTCACTGTCTGAATTGAGAGCAAGGAAGTTTTGAATGCCCATGTCTTCAATCATCTTCAGTTGTGTTTCCTGATGATCCAGATGCTCTTCTTCTTCAGCCAAAATTGCTTTAAATAAATCAGCTGTTACATAATCACCCACGGCTTCGGCGGCTTTAACGCCCGCGCGATAGCCAGCAATACCGTCCGTTTCAAGGATCATATCGCCTTCGATGATTTCTTTAACATTTTGACCAATGTGGAGTTTTTCCAAGCTCTGTAAATTTGGAAGACCTTCTAATAGCAAGATACGGTCAATAATTTTTTCTGCATGAACCATTTCTTCCATGGACTCTTCACGCTCGTGCTTTGCCATTTTAGTGACGCCCCAATCTTCCAACATTTTGGCATGTAGGAAATATTGGTTAATCGCCGTCAACTCGCCTTTTAACGCGTTATTTAAATGTTTAATGACTTCTTTATCGCCCTTCATGGTGATGCTCCTCTTTATGAATTTAATGCTCTATTTATAATAGATTCAATGTGATGTGTATAGGCGCTATAATCGAAAATCGCCTTCACGTCGTCTTCGCTCAACTTGGCTGTAACATCTTCGTCTTTTAATAAGAACTCTAACAAAGTTGTCTTGCCTTTGGTTTCCCATACTTGCATCGCATTACGCTGAACAATGCGATAGGCATCTTCACGGGAAATACCCGCCTGAGTTAGGGCAAGAAGGACGCGTTGTGAAAACACAAGGCCGCCCATTTTCTCTAGGTTCTCAATCATCGTGTCTGGGTAGACAAGCAAATTTTCGATAATATTCGCCATACGGTTCAGGGCGAAGTCCAATGTCACTGTCGCGTCTGGGCCAATGTTACGCTCCACGGAAGAGTGCGAGATATCGCGTTCATGCCATAGGGCGACATTTTCAAGCGCAGGCGTGACGGTGGCGCGGACAACACGTGCCAAACCAGTAAGGTTTTCTGTCCCAATAGGGTTACGTTTATGCGGCATCGCGCTGGAGCCTTTTTGGTTTTTGCTGAAAAACTCTTCGGCTTCGCGCACTTCGGTACGTTGTAAGTGGCGGATTTCAACAGCGAAGTTTTCTACCGATGAGGCAATTACGCCCAGCGTACAAAAGAACGTGGCGTGACGGTCACGCGGTATGACTTGCGTTGCGACAGTTTCAGGGCGCAGGCCTAATTTATCCGCAACATATTGCTCAACCTCGGGACTGACGGTAGCATAAGTGCCAACCGCGCCAGAGATTGTGCAGGTTGCAATGTCTTCGCGTGCCAATGTTAGGCGGTTTTTAGCGCGTTGAAAGGCGGCATAATGCCCTGCTAGTTTCAAGCCAAACGTTGTCGGTTCTCCATGAATACCGTGGGAGCGTCCAATGCAAAGAGTGTCTTTATGTTCTTCAATACGTTTTTTAAGCGCGGCGAGGACTTTGTCTAAATCCGCAAGCAAGATGTCGGTGGCTTGGGTTAGCTGTACGGAAAAGCACGTATCTACAACGTCTGAGCTGGTCATGCCTTGATGCACGTAACGGCTAGCTTCTGGGTCGTCGATATGTTCGGCGACGGATGTTAGGAAGGCAATTACGTCATGTTTGATTTCGGCTTCGATTTCGTCGATACGCGCCACATCAAATCCGCCTTTTTCGCGTAAAGCTTTGGGGCAAGCCTCTGGGATAATCCCTAGCTCTGCCATTTTTTCACACGCTAAGGTCTCAATTTGAAGCCAGATTTTAAATCTGTTTTCAGGTTCAAATATGGCGGCCATTTCGGGGCGGGTATAACGTGGTATCATCTTTTAAGTTGCTTTCTTTGTTTTTAAATGCGCTCAGGGCGGTAAACCGCCTACGCG
>CALDHI010000066.1 GCA_937941545.1 uncultured Alphaproteobacteria bacterium | reverse complement strand
GCTGATTTCTAAATTTGTCGCAGAGAAAAACTCTGTTCCCTCGTCAAATTGATATGTTGAGAGCGCCGATCCCATCGCACATAATCGAGGCATTGGATTATCTGCCATATGCGGATACGCCACATGGCCTTGCGTTCCCTGCACATGTAACACGCCGCCAAATGAGCCACGACGCCCAATTTTAATCTCTTCCCCCAATTGCGTTAAATTAGAGGACTCGCCGACTAAGGCAACGTCGGGTATGTGGTTATTATCTTTCATCCATTCAAGGACGCGCACTGTTCCATTGGTGGCTTCGGCTTCTTCATCGCCTGTAATTAGGAAGCTAATGGAGCCTTCAAAATCTGCGTGTGTTTCCAAAAATTGCGACACGGCGGCTGCGAATGCGGTATTACCTGCCTTCATATCGGATGTGCCACGGCCATACATAAGATCGCCGTCTATTGTCGCGCTGAATGGGGGATATTTCCACGCTTTTTCATCGCCCACGGGGACAACATCTGTATGCCCTGCATAACAAAAATGCGGCGCGGTTGTGCCTTTACGGGCAAAGAAATTTTGAACAGGGTATGTGCCACCGCGCCCTTCAAAGGGCAAATCAAAAATCTCAAATCCATATTGAATAAGAACATCTTTCAATATCTTCTGACACCCCGCATCTTCAGGGGTCACAGACGCACAGCGCACAAGTTTTTGGGTCAGGTCAATAACATCAATCATGGAAGGGAGTATAACAGAAATTTACAGCTTATAAAGTCTGTTTTAAAGCAGATTCAACGGGTTTTGGTAGGTGCTTTAAAGGTATGGGGCTAGGTACTCTAGGGGCTTGATATTCAGGGAATAGAGCGCCATACATGCCATATTCAATTGGATGATTTGTGCCTTGCGCATCTATGCGGTGTGTTTCTTTTAATCTATCTATCGTGATATTCAAAAGATCGGCTCTTGGTGATAGCGTCTGGGCTTGATATTCAGGGAAAGACGGCGTCATTAATTCTAACCCTTCACCATGATTGGCCAAATCGCGGTCATAGATTTGTAATTTAAGATTTAGGAGTGGCTTAAGTACCTGTCCAATATGTTTTGTTTCTGGGTGCGCCTTCATCATTTCACTAATGAATCCACATTGTTCAATAGCACTTGTATTTGGGTCTATATTTTCCTTGGAATAGGCACGATTGAAAAATATATCACGGGTTTCCCCTAATTGCTTGTGCGCCCATCTGTAATATTTTTTTTCTAATCTACGTAAAGATATCTCGTCTTCATTGACCATGGCTTCAATTATTTTTTGAGAGCGGACACTGATAGAGGAAATATTAACAGCTCTATCCAAGACTTTCAGAACGCATGTAATCGCGCGACATTGTTGCTCCTCATCGCTCATCGGGATAAGAATACCACCCTCGCTATAGCCCAGCATATTGCGGGTATAGTCAAAATAGTTCGGCTCATCTTTCGTCATAAATTTTGCAATCATAACGACCTTGGGTATATCTTGAAACATCTTGTCTTTATCGCGCTGCGATGGATATTCAAGTTTTATATTGGGGTACATTTGTCGATGTAATGTAACATATTCGTCAATATTATGCGCAAATTGATATAGTGATTGTTTTAAAATCTCTAAGGTAAATGCTTCATCATCCTCTATTTCATCATGAAACATGGCGCCAGACTGCATTAAATCAAGGCACAAATATTCAGGAAGATATTTAAAGCCTCGTACCTCATGATTTTCATCCCCCCTTTTGAAATTTTCTATTTGAAAAAAGATATCAATTTGATGGTTTTCATCTGGCGTGACATCATCCATGCGATAATCACCCATACGATTTATAAGCGCTGTATCCAAGCCACATAAGCCCAGATAATTTTTCTCTTCGGCAAAAATCGTGCGAGTGTGTGATTGATATAGATGTGGATTCTTAATCTTACTGCCGCGCTCATCAAAATCGCGCGCGAAATTCTCCCTATTTAGGGGCGCATAATTGGTCTGTTTTTGAAAAATCTGTCTCATATTGACGCCTATATGCCATAAACTATAGTAAAAAAGCAATAAAAATATGACAAATAAACAAAGATAAATGAACAAATAGTAGTATTTTTAAGAATTAATCTCTCAACAGCTCATTAATTGAGGTTTTTGAGCGGGTTTTCTCGTCAACACGCTTCACAATCACCGCACACGCTAGGTTTGGCGCAGTTGGGGTTTTGCCTGGCAACGTACCAGGAACCACCACGCTGTAGGCAGGAACGCGGCCATAATGCACTTCGCCCGTTTCACGATCAACGATTTTGGTGGACGCCCCTAAGAACACACCCATTGAAATCACTGCACCTGTTTCAACCACAACGCCTTCGGCCACTTCACTTCGGGCGCCAATAAAGACATTATCTTCAATAATAACAGGGCCGGCTTGTAAAGGCTCAAGCACGCCGCCAATGCCTGTCCCGCCAGAAATATGGCAGTTCTTACCAATTTGGGCGCACGACCCAATCGTCGCCCATGTATCAACCATCGTACCAGAATCAACATATGCCCCTAGATTAACAAAGCTAGGCATCAACACAACATTAGGCGCAATATAAGCACTATGGCGGACGATTGCGTTGGGGACGGCGCGGAAAGAGGCGGCTTTAAATTCTGCCTCACCCCAATTCGCGAACTTAGACGGCACTTTATCCCACCAGCTCCCGCCTTGCGGGCCACCAGATTGCATCGACATATCATTCAGGCGAAACGACAAAAGCACTGCTTTTTTCAGCCATTGATTAACCTGCCATTGTCCATCTTTATGTTCAGCAATACGCATAGAGCCATTATCAAGATTATCAAGCGCGCTTTGTACGGCGTCGCGTACGTCTCCTTGTGTACTTGTATTAATAGTGTCACGGTCTTCCCATGCTTGATTGATAATATTTTCCATGATTTTAAATCCCTATTCATAAAGCTAAATGTTACGCATGCAATTCATCATGAGTCCGCGTGAAAATCAAGATAAACATTGAACAGCACTCAATTCTCTTTATATTTAGGCTATAACATCACAAACAGGATTTCATATGCGTCTCTTAAGCCTCTTTACAACATTACTTCTCATCACCTCATGCGCCCCTCAAAGTAATGCGCCCAAGGTTGATAACGCGATGGCGGAGCGTGAGGCGAATATCCAGCGTGAAATCGTTTTAAAAGAGCAACGCCAATATTTTGAACGTGTCATGAAAATTGGCTATAAAATCCAAAAAAGCAATACGGAGCTATGCGGTAAAAAAATTGCCCCTGATTTTGGATTTGCGTATGGCGTATCGACGCAATACCCTAAAGAATATAAACCCGTTGCTGAGCGCTTATTTGGTCTGCGCGATGATCCAACAGTCTATCATGTTTTCCCGAACAGTTTGGCGCAAGGTAAACTTAAAATGGGTGACGTGATTAAACAGGTTGATGATCAAGTAATTAAGTCTGGGTTATCAGGTATCAAAAAACTCAATAAGATATTCAACGAGGAAGATTACATTGATCAGCCCGTCACCTTTATTGTCGATAGACGCGGTGAAGAAAAACAAATCACGCTCACGCCGCCTGCTATATGTAGCGGTAAAATTGCTATCACAACCAACAATGTTATTAATGCATACGCGGATGGCGAGAATATCATTATTGATTCTGGCATGATGGATTTTGCCAAAAAGGATAGTGAGCTGGCCTTGGTCATCGGGCACGAGCTGGCGCATAATACGCGCAAACATGTTGAAGCAAAACAAGGTAATGCATTGCTGGGCATGGTTTTGGGCGCTGTAGTAACAGGGGTTACAGGCATAAACGTTATGGGCTTAGGCTCTGATTTGGGCGCACTAGCGCATTCTCAAGGCTTTGAAGCCGAGGCAGATTATATAGGGATCTATCATTCAGCGCGCGCTGGATATGATATATCGGAAGCGCCGCAACTATGGCGTCGTATGGGCGCAAAAAACCCTCAAGGTATTCATTTAGCCGGTACAACGCATCCTTCAACGGCAAAGCGTTTAATCGCCTTGGAAATGGCCGCTAAAGAAATTGCCGATAAGAAAAAACGCGGTGAAGCGCTCATACCTGCCGAAAAAACCAAAGAAGATTTTAAAGCAACGGTGAGAGATTATAATACTTAAAGCGTAAGTTTAGCCTCATGACTATGAAATGTGATATCACTTGGAATGTTTTATCTTTACCGCAATGGGAAGAAAAATTCGCTACAATATCTCGCAGTAATATTCTGCAAAGCTATGATTATGCCTTGGCAACCTGCAAGCTGAATAGGCAATCCGCCAGATGGGGACTTATCAAAATTGACGGAGCAGAAGCGGGGCTGGTGCAAATTATTGAAGCCCGTGTCGCCTTTGGGGTGTTCCACGCACTGATTTTGGATCGGGGGCCTTTATGGTTTGAAGGCTTTGGCGGTGCGGCGCATATTGTGGCTTTCTTTACTGAATTTAATCACCAATTTCCATCGCGATGGGGACGCAAGAGACGTATTATCCCAGAAATTGGACAAAGCGCCACAGCCCATAAAATTTTGCTTCAAGCAGGCCTAAAAGATCAAAATAAGACGCCTTATCAAACATTATGGTGGAATATCGTGCAATCAGAAGATGATTTACGTCAAAACCTATCTAAAAGCTGGTTAAAAAGCCTAAAAAAATCAGAGAAAAGCGATATTGAAGTTATTTGGGACGATAAGTTGCAGTTTTTTGATGAATTTAAGCTAAATTACGTCATGGATAAGCAACTTAAAAGGTATGAAAATATCTCGCCTCAATTACTGGACAATCTCGCCTCATTACCAACGCATCAAACCCCTATTGTAACGGGTAGAGCGATTAGAGAGAATAAATGTATAGCAAGCGTGTTGTTTCTCAAACATGGCGCGTGCGCCACCTATCAAGTTGGGTGGACGACAGATGAAGGGCGCAAATATTGTGCGCATCACGCTCTTCTCTGGCAGACGCAATTCATGTATGATGCCTATGGAATTCAAACGCTTGATTTAGGAGGCATTACCGAAGATGATCCAGATTGTAAAAAGGGACTTAATAAATTCAAAAAAGGCACTGGCGCAAAGGCTGTCACGCTTATTGGGCAATACGCTTAGGCTGACTGCGCTGGCGCTCATGATGATGCCATCCATCGCTATGGCGAAGTCCCCACTTAGCAAAGGGCAACAAGTCATGCAATATGATGTTTATGCGGGCGGTATCCATGCCTTGAAATCTAATCTAGCGATTAATCTTTCAGGCACTGACACGTACAGCGTGAATTTAGAAACAAAGACGTACGGCTTGCTCGGTAAAATGGCACCATGGGAAGGTGCTTTCAATACAAAAGGGTGGCGTACGGAGACGGGTACTCATCCAGAAAAGCACCAGTCCATAGGTGTTTGGCGCGGAGAGAGTGAGAAAAAAGAATATTTCTATAATGAAGATAAAAGCTTCCAATCCTATATACGTACGAAACAAGGCAAAGAGCCGCAAGTCAGAAAAACGACAGATGAGTTAACCAAGGGCACAAGTGATATGCTGACGGCGACGTTAAATACGATGATGGATATTACGAAAAATGGCAAATGTGAGGGCACAACAGATGTGTTTGATGGCAAACGCCGTTTTCAGCTTATTTTTAAAGAGAAACAAAAGGTTGAGTTAGAAAAATCACGCTGGAATGTCTATACAGGCCCCGCGATTGAATGCACCGCCGAGGTCAAGCCCATGGCGGGTAAATGGCATGAAAAGCCGCGTGGCTGGATGTCTATTCAAGAGCAAGGGCGCGAGCGCGGCACAATGCCAACAATTTGGTTCGCCTCTATCACCGAAGGACAACCTGCTATACCTGTAAAGGTGCGCGTAAAAACGTCATATGGGACTTTGTTTATGCATATGACCAAATATGAAACGGCAGGTAAAACCCTGACAATTAGCAAATAATATGTGATTATAACTGTTACTAAATGCAACATGATGTGAATTGTCTTTAAGGGCGTTATCCGTATAACTATTAAAATGAAAAATCCACGCTCACCATCTGATCTAGCTATTATTATCCTCGCTGCGGGTAAGGGCAGCCGTATGAAATCGGCTCTACCTAAGGTCATGCATAAAATTGCAGGACGCTCCATGCTGGAATGGTTGATTGAACGGGCGGAAAATCTGAACCCTCAAAAAATTATTGTTGTGACCGCCCCCAATATGGAAGATGTCGCGAATGTGGCTAAGCCCCACTTTATCGCCATCCAACAGGAACAAAAAGGTACGGGCGATGCGGTGAAATCTGCGCTGGCTGATTTAAAAGACTTCCAAGGACGCGTTCTCATTTTGATGGGCGACGAGCCTTTTGTAGATGAAGATATTTTGAACCAGATGATTGCTTATGACGGTATTGCGGTCATGACCGTTTCACCGCCTGATACGTTCGGTCAAGGGCGCGTCATTACAGATGATGATGGTTATTTAATCCGTATTGTTGAACATAAAGATGCGACAGATGAAGAACGTAAAATTCAACTATGTAACGCGGGTAACATGTGCGTCCCCGCCGATAAAATCCATAACTGGGCGCAAGCCTTGAATTGCGACAATGCACAAGGCGAATATTACCTAACCGATATTCCAAAAATTGCCGCACAAGAGGGTGTGAAGGCAAAGATTTTTAATGTCCGCTCTGATGTAAATTGGGGCATTAACAATCGCGTTCAACTGGCCGAACATGAAGCGCGGGCGCAACAAATATTACGCGAAGACGCGATGATGAATGGCGCCACCATGATTGACCCAAGCAGTGTCACTCTGTCATGGGATACAGAACTAGGTGAGGATGTTATTATTGAACCCAATGTCTTTATCGGGCCATGGACATCCATTGGTGACAACGTCACTATTTTTGCAGGCAGTTATATTGAAGGTGCTATTATTGATGAAGGTGCAGAAATTGGCCCCTATGCGCGTATTCGTCCTAAGTCTGTGATTGAGACAGGCGCCAGCGTCGGTAACTTTATTGAAGTTAATCGCTCTATTATCAAGGCAGGCGCGAAAGCAAAGCATGTCTCCTATTTAGGCGATGCCGTTATTGGTGAGAAATCAAACGTAGGAGCAGGCACAATCATTGCCAATTATGATGGATTTTTCAAACATAAAACAACCATTGGGGAACGCGTTTTTGTTGGGTCAAATTCAACTATTATCGCGCCCGTGACAATTGGGGATGGCGCAATCATCGCGGCGGGCTCCAACATCAATAAAGACATTGATACAAACGCGCTGGCGATTGCCCGATCAAAACAAGAAAATCATGCAGGTTGGGCAACGCAATATCGCTACGTTAAAAAAGAACAAAAACAAAATGAACAAGATGATGATTAATCATCGAATAAAAGGGTAAATATTATGTGCGGAATTATTGGCATCATCGGAGAAAATCAGGCAACGCCACATATATTGGAAGGGCTAAAACGCCTTGAATATCGTGGTTATGACTCTGCGGGTATTGCGACCTTGAATAAGGGGGCGATTGATCGCCGCCGTGCAGAAGGCAAGCTGGTAAATTTATCAAATCTTGTAGGGAAAAACCCTTTGGCGGGTAACATTGGTATTGGCCACACGCGCTGGGCAACGCATGGTGGGCCAACAACCAACAACGCGCATCCGCATGCAACAGACAAAGTGGCGGTGGTACATAACGGTATCATCGAAAATTACGTTGAATTAAAGGAAGAGCTTAAAGCCCTTCAATGCCGATTTGAAACAGATACAGATACCGAAGTGATAGCGCATTTACTCACCCATTATTTAACCCAAGGGTTAAACGCGCAAGAGGCAGCCGATAAAACATTTTCTCGTCTTGAAGGCGCATATGCATTGGCTATTATTTTTAGCGGTGAAGATAATTTAATGATTGGTGTTCGCCAAGGAACGCCGTTGGCGGTTGGATACGGAGAAGGTGAAATGTATCTGGGATCAGACTCCTATTCGCTGGCGCATTTAACACAAAAAATAACATTTCTTGAAGATGGCGATCGCGTCACTTTAAATAAAGATTCTGTGCGCATTTACACGGCGGATAATGATAATGTAGATCGTCCCATTCGCATTACGGCGCAAAGTGGTGCAACAACAGGCAAGGGCGAATATCCGCACTTTATGTTGAAAGAAATATATGAACAACCCGCCGTGATGGGCGATACATTGAACTCGTTCATCAACCCCACAACCGGCGAAGTATCAATGCCTGAAAATGTTGTCGAGGCGTTAGAAAAAGCACCGCGCATTACCTTGATTGCTTGCGGTACGGCGTCTTATGCGTGTCTTGTGGCAAAATATTGGTTTGAACAAATTGTGCGTATTCCGTGCGAGGTTGATATCGCGTCTGAGTTCCGTTATCGCGAAGCGCCCTTGCCTGAAAATGGCTTATGTATTTTTGTCTCACAAAGCGGTGAGACGCTGGATACATTAGAAGCCTTACGCTATTGCAAACGTCAAAAGCAAACGATTTTGTCTATCGTCAATACTATTGAAAGCACGATTGAGCGTGAGTCTGATTTGGTTCTTCATACATTGGCGGGCCCTGAAATTGGCGTGGCCTCAACCAAGGCTTTCACAACGCAACTTACTACATTGGCTTGTATGGCGCTGGCTATGGCGTTTAAGCGCGGCGTGATCGCACAAGAAGAACGTAAAGATTATGCGAATGCCTTGCGCCAACTGCCTAAATTGGCCGCAGAGATTTTGCAATATGATGGTGAAATTCAAGACATCGCCAAGCAGATATTTAAGTCACGTGATATGCTCTATATCGCCCGTGGCTCGCTTTATCCCATCGCGCTTGAGGGGGCATTAAAGCTAAAAGAAATTTCTTACATCCATGCCGAAGGGTACGCGGCGGGTGAAATGAAACATGGGCCTATCGCGTTGATTGATGAAAATGTGCCTGTCGTTGTGATTGC
>CALDHI010000065.1 GCA_937941545.1 uncultured Alphaproteobacteria bacterium | reverse complement strand
TTTGCAGGTCTCAGCACAAGCTTAGTCGCGTTAGGTGTGACAGGTGTATTAGCCGGCTTAGTGCCGATGATGTTTAACACTCTTATGATTGCGTTCGAATTTTTGGTCGCCTTCTTACAAGCCTATGTTTTTGCAATTTTGAGCTGTATATATCTAAAAGATACAGTTGAAATAGATCATTAAATTTTAATTTTAACCATTTAGTAAAAGGAAATAAAAAAATGGAATTAGAAGCAGTAAAATTATTAGCAGGTGCTATCGCCCTCTTCCCACTTTTCGGTGTAGGTATTGGTTTGGGTATGATTTTCTCATCTTATAACGAAGCAGTAGGTCGTAACCCAAATGCAGCAGCTATCCTAGATAAGAAATACTTCCTTGCTTTCGCATTGACAGAAGCTTTGGCGATTTTCGCTCTATTGGTTTCATTCTACCTTGTGTTCGCATAAGCTTTAGAAGTCATAAATAGGATTTAAAATGAATAAGCTAGCCGCTTTAGTAACGATATCACTATTCACAGCAATGGCTCCTGCCTTTGCCGTGGAAACAAATGTGGGGGACGCACCAAAAGGTGGGCTACCACAGTTTGACCCGACATGGTTTGTATCTCAACTATTTTGGCTAGCCATTGCTTTTGGTGTTTTATATGTAGTTTTTGCAAAGAAAACGTTACCGAACATTTCTTCTGTAATTGAAAATCGTAAAAATCATATTCAATCAGACTTAGAAACGGCAGAAAAACTTACTGCTGAAGCAGATGAAGTTCAGGAAATCAATCAAAAAAACCTGACCACAGCTCAAAATGATGCTGTTTCTGCGATAAAAGTTGTTGAAGATAAATCCAAAGCGAAAGCAGATAAGGCCTTGGCTGTTTTTAAAGAACAAGCGGATGCCTCAATCGAACAAGCCGAAAATAATATCGAATTGTCTAAAAATGCAGCTATGCAAGACATGAATAATATTGCTATTGAAGCGGCAACACAGGCTGTTGAGAAAATTATTGGTGTTTCTCCTAAAGATGGAGATGTTCAGGCTATTATTAATAATATGAACGGAAAGGCGCGTGCCGCATAATGTTAGAACTTCTTGCAAATGACACAGGTATTTGGATAGCCCTTTCCTTTATAGTTTTTTTGGCGGTGGCTTATAAATTGGGTCGTAAATCTATACTGGGTGGATTAGACGCCCGCATTGCTGAAGTAAAAAATGAGATTGAAACGGCTGAACGCCTTCGCGTTGAAGCGCAAGAATTATTAGCGCAATACCAACGCAAACAACGTGACGCCGAAGGCGAAGCAAAAGAGATTGTCTCGCAAGCTCAAAAGCAAGCCGAACAAATGGCTAAAACGGCTGAGAATGAATTGGCTGAGACAATGACACGACGTGAAGTCCAATTAACGGATCGCCTTAAGCGTTTAGAAGAAAATGCTATTTCTGAAATTCAAAGCCATGCGGCGGAATTGGCTGTGTCTGCAACACAAGAAATTATTACGCAAACTTTAAGTGCGAAGACAAACGCAGGTCTTGTTAATGAGACGATTTCTTCTTTACCTAAAAACTTAAATTAATTTTTACATTCTTATTTACGTCTAATAAATTTAGATGTCTTAAATTGAAAGAATGACATTTTGCTTTTAATTAGGTAAAAATAAGAATGACACAAGAACCTTCTATTATTATTGAAATACCTCCCCATATTATAATTGGTGATATTGGCTTGCGCGCAAAGACTGCGTCGCGTCACCTCGCTCAAGTTCCAATTGAAATAATTCATGCCGCCCTTAATGATATTGCTGGTGCGCTAATTGAGCAAACAGATTTGCTTATTCAAATTAACCAAAAAGATGTTCAAAAAGCACAAGACAAAGGGCTAAGCAACGCCCTTATTGATCGCTTAACGCTCGACGCAGCGCGTATTAAGGCGATAGCGGAAAGCGTTTTTTCTATCATAAATTTAGAAGACCCCGTTGGCACAGTGCTGGAAACAACAACACGCCCTAATGGATTGGTGATTGATAAGGTTTCTGTGCCTATTGGTGTGTTGGGTATGATTTATGAATCACGCCCCAATGTAACCATTGATGCTGCGGCACTTTGCTTAAAATCACGCAATGCGGTTATCTTACGCGGCGGTTCAGAAAGCTTTCATTCCTCCCGCGCGCTTCATGCGTTGGTGCAAGATTGTTTAAAGATTAATGATATACCCGAAGACGCTGTTTCTATGTTGCCTTCAACAGATCGCGCATTGGTTGGCGAAATGCTGAAAGCGCATGACACGATTGATGTGATGATACCGCGCGGTGGTAAAGGCTTAACCAGCCGTGTGATGAGCGAGGCTAAAATGCCTGTGTTTGCGCATCTGGATGGTAATTGTCACATCTACGTTCATGACTCGGCTGATATGCAACTGGCCTTAGATGTCATCAAAAATGCCAAGCTTCGCCGTACGGGCATATGCGGCGCGGCAGAGTCCTTATTATTCGACGCAAAACTTGATAATGCTTTAACCGAGAATATTGTTCAAATGCTCTTAAATGAAGGCTGTGAAGTTATAGGCGACGCACAAGCCCAAGCATTAGATAAGCGTGTTGGTGTCGCCACTATTGAGGATTGGAAGACTGAATATCTTGATAAGAAAATAAGCATAAAGTACGTTGCAGATGTCAATGAGGCCATTACGCATATCAATAAATTCGGCTCGCATCATACAGATGCCATCATGGCCGAAGATGAAAACGCTGTGTCGCAATTCCAAGCGCAAGTGGATAGCGCCATTGTCATGCATAATACTTCCACGCAGTTTGCCGATGGCGGCGAATTTGGTATGGGCGCAGAAATTGGGATAGGCACTGGTAAGCTTCATGCCCGTGGGCCCGTGGGGCTGAAACAACTGACCACTTTTAAATATTTAGTCAAAGGATCAGGCCAGACACGCGCCTAGCTATATATTTATATGCTCAATAAATCCTCCATTATGACGCCCCCTATTCTTAAGGAATCTCAACGTTGGCGTGGTTTACGCATTGGCTTATTCGGTGGCTCGTTTAACCCAGTCCACGAAGGGCATTTACATGTGGCGCGTTTGGCACGAGTGAAGTTTGACTTAGATTTTGTCTGGTGGCTTGTCACGCCACAAAACCCACTTAAAGAGTCTAAAATCACCAAACCTTATGAGCAAAGATTTAATAAGGTGGATGACTACCTAAAAAGCTTCCCGCGTCAAATGCCCACGCATTTGGAAAAAGAGCTAAACACTGATTATAGTTATCAGACAATTTCAGGGTTAAAAAACGCTTTCCCTCATACAAATTTTATTTGGATATGCGGCATGGATAATGCCCATATCTTTCATAAATGGGATCACTGGCAATCCATCGTTGAGACAATGCCCATCGCCTTTATCGCCCGCCCTCCTGCCTCCGACTTGGTGAAGTCCTGCCCCTTGCGTATGACGTCCAATTTATCGCATAGATATGCAACATTAGGGCGTCAAACAGACCTAAAAGAACCTGCTATATATTGGCTCACGGGGGGTAAAATGCTAGATATTTCCTCAACTGACATCCGAAATAACCAAGCAAAATCAAAGAGATAAGTTCTATAGGCTCTAATTTTATTGTTTTGCTAAGGAATCCACGATATAATAGATATATTAAAACAATTTTTTAAGGAAATATATATGCACGAAAGAGAGGGTATTTGATTTTAACAACTCATACAATTTACGCTCGTGTTTTCATATATACATTGTGCCCAATTCAGCAAGCTGACCTGTAATAAGGACGGCTTTTTTTGTGGCAATTTCTTAAGAAACAATGCTTTATAAATGGTGTAATAGATAAAAGGAGAGACACATTCTAACACACAACTCAAATGGGCAAGACGACACGTCCAATTTAAAAGATTTAGTCGTAAACGCACTGGATGACGATAAGGCTATGGATATTCAAGCGATTGATATCTCTAAACAATCCTCGATAGCGGATTATATTATTATCGCCTCAGGAACCTCAACAACGCAGGTCAAAGGTATGGCCAACAAGCTTAAAGATCGCTTACTTGGACGCGGATATAAGAATATTCGTATCGAAGGTGGCGTCCAAGGTGATTGGGTTATTGTTGATGCTGGTGATATTGTTGTTCACCTGTTTAGACCAGAAGTGCGCGAATTTTATAATATAGAAGAAATGTGGACTGTGGGCTTTGACCAAAACTCACCACAAGACGGCACACACACTTCTTAAAATAAGACGTTAATTCTATGCGTCTATTGCTTTATTTTTGCCTGAATCTAAGGCAATGATAGAGACATGACTTTTCACTCTCAAATCATTGCTATTGGTAAGATGAAGGCGCGCTCTCCATATACCCCTGCTTACACTGAATATGACAAGCGTTTAAAAAATACGCTATCTTTATTTGAGCTTGAAGGGCGTGATACACATGATGAGCGCCAAAAAATCATAAGTAAATTAGACACAAACGCGCCCATCATCGCCCTAGATGAACTGGGTAAGACTTTATCTAGCGTTGAGCTCTCTAAAAATATTGAAAAACTGCAACAAATCAAATCAGGCAAAGTGCAGTTTATTATTGGCGGTGCAGATGGCTTGGATGATGATATTCGTGCGCGAGCAGATTTAATCTTAAGCTTTGGTCGCCTAACATGGCCCCACATGCTGGCGAGGGTTATGTTGGTGGAGCAAATATATCGCGCGACCCTTATCATGAGCAATCATCCATATCATAGGGAGGGGTAACGAAATCGCTATGAAATATTTAATCCTTATTCTATTAGGCTTGCTCCCTATTAACGCGATGGCGCAAACACCCACGCCATCGGCGCATCCCGCTAAAAAAATTGAACAAAAAATCCAAGACACTAAAGCAAAAGAGAAAAAACTTAAGAGTGAACTGGCCTCCATCAAAACTGATTTATCTAAGAAAAAGAAAAGCTTGGTTGAGGTCGCACAAGAAATTCAAGCCAATGAGCAAAAACTCACCGAATTAGAAAAGCAGATTAAAACCAAGATCAATGACCAAATTGCGTTGGAAGATAGCTTGGACGAAGACCGCAAATCAATCTCTGATTTAGTCCTAGCCCTGCAACGTATCCGTCGCGTCCCACCAGAAGCCATAATCGCCAAGCCTGACGCCCCGCTTAAAACAGCACAAAGCACTATGTTATTGGAAAGCATTCTACCGCGTATTTATAACCGCGCCGATCAATTAAAAGTTGATTTAAAACGATTGGATAGCCTGCTCAAAAGCCTCGAGGTGGATAAAGCCGCCGCTGTGAAAGCTTCCAAACAATTACAAAATGACAAAAAACAACTCACCGCTCTACTAATGGAGCGTGAGCGTATCTATGCTAAAACAGAGAAAAACATAGCGTCCCAACAAGCCGCCTTAAAAAAGATATCCTCGGAAGCGCGTGATTTAAAAGATTTAGTCCAAAAAATTGAAAAAAAGCAAAAAGCCGAACGCGCCCGTCTTAAACGCGAAAAGAAAGCCGCTCAACAAGCAAAGCGTGAAACCAAAACAACAACAACATCGCGCCCTGCTCCCGCTGTTGCGAAAATAACGCCCGTACCAAAAGCAGGGCAAGCGCAATTGCCCGTAAGTGGCTTTATGACCGTTCGCTATGGTGCAACGGATGAAATTGGCGCAATCTCTAAAGGCATTAAGATTAAATCTCGCGCCAATGCTCTCATTGTTGCGCCAATGGGCGGTGTTGTTGAATATGCAGGCAGCTTTAAGGGGTATGGTAAAATTGTGATTTTACAACATGAAAAAGGCTATCATAGCCTGATTGCAGGACTGGGCGCTATTAACACAAAGGTTGGCCGCGCGGTATCTTCTGGTGAACCCATTGGAAAAATGTCACGCAACACTAGTAATGAAAACGATATCACATTATATTATGAGTTACGCTACAATGGTAAAACAGTTAATCCGTCCAAAAGAATTTCAGGACTTCGTTAAATTATAAGGAATATAGGTATTATGCGCATCTTAGGCTCTCTTCTTTTAGGCTCTTGTCTATTACTCACTTTAGTTATTTACGCTCCCGCAAATACCTTTGCTCAAGCGCAGAAAAAGCAGGATGAGACAAAAAAAGAAGAACTCACGGAAGAGCAGAAAACGGCTGATAAAATCAAAGCGCAAACTGAAAAAGATACGTATCGTCAATTAAACTTATTTGGTGATGTGTTCGAACGTGTTCGTGCGCAATATGTTGAGCCGATGACAGATGAAGATATTATTGAGAATGCTGTTGAGGGCATGTTATCTAGCCTTGATCCGCATTCATCCTACCTTGATGACGATGATTACAAAGACATGCAAGTGCAAACACGCGGTGAATTTGGTGGCTTAGGCATTGAAGTTACGATGGATAACGGATTTATAAAAGTCGTCTCCCCTATTGATGAAACCCCTGCGGCCAATGCGGGCGTTCAAGCTGGTGATTACATTACGCATCTTGATGGTAAACAAGTTTTAGGGTTATCCCTTTCAGAAGCCGTTGATAAAATGCGCGGTAAAGTTGGTGCCCCCATTATTTTGACTATCGTTCGCGAAGGCGCTGATGAAACACTCGAAATTGAAATTATTCGCGATATCATCAAAATTCAATCTGTAAAAAGCCGTATTGAAGAGGATGACATTGGCTACCTGCGTATTACCACATTCAACCAAAACACAATGCCAGGCGTTCACGCTGCTATTAAAAAGCTGAAAGCTGAAGGTGGTGACAAAATTATTGGATACGTCATTGATTTGCGTAACAATCCGGGTGGATTGTTAGATCAAGCTATTTCTGTTTCTGACGCTTTTCTTGATAAAGGAGAAATTGTCTCAACACGCGGGCGTAACGATAATGATACTAAACGTGACAATGCAACGGCAGGTGATTTAACCGATGGTAAACCGCTTCTTGTTCTGGTAAATGGTGGCTCTGCTTCTGCTTCTGAGATTGTTGCAGGGGCATTACAAGATCATCGCCGTGCCATTGTTATGGGTACACAAAGCTTTGGTAAAGGCTCTGTTCAAACGGTTATACCGCTTCCAGGTCATGGCGCCATGCGCTTAACAACGGCGCGTTATTACACACCGTCTGGTCGTTCTATTCAGGCAGAAGGCATTACGCCTGATATCATTGTTGAACAAGCAAAGATTGACGAAATTGTTAGTAATCGGCGTACACGTGAAAGTGATTTACGCGGCGCCATTACAAACGATTCAAAATTATCGAAGAAGCTTAAAGAAACGAAAAAAGAGCAAAGCAAAGACAAAGGCGGCAAAGACGAAAAAGAAAAGCCAGTGGATTACCAGCTTGATCGCGCCTTAGACCTTCTTCGTGGTGTGGTTTTATACGGTAATAATCGTAAAGACCCTTTAGCTGATAAAATACAGGCAGCAGCAAATTAAACAATATGAGCGACTTTCAAAGCACATTGAATGATGTCATGAGTGAAAAAAACGATGAACCTGTTTCACCCTTAAAAAACAAGCGTCGTTTGTTTTCGTTCAAATTTTTTTTTGTTGGATTGTTTTTATTAAGCCTGTTTTTTGCCAGCGCCATTATATGGGCGTCGTTTAAATATGAAACAGATTTAACGATAGTGGATATGCCGTCAAAAACGGCTATCGTTGCGCCGGCTTCATCCTTTCAACGTCAGGTAACGACGCTGACTATACAGCCCGAAGTAATACCTGCTGATATTCAAAAACAGGGAATTGAATCAGAAGTTCTTGCTCCTCCACCTGATAAAAAACAACCAATAGAAACGATTACCGCCCCTAAAGAAGTGATTAAACAGGATAGTTTCACACCTCAAGAATCAACGATTACAAAGCCAAAGCTGTCTTTTATTATTACTGATTTAGGCATCTCCCCAGCAAAAACAAAAGAAATAATTCAGAAATTTGATAAGTCAATTAGCCTGTCTATGTCGCCCTATTCCTCACAGTTAGACAGCTTAATAACACTAGCTAAAAAAGACGGACATGAAATTTATGTGACGTTAACTTTGGAAACGCGGGGCTATCCACTCAACGATGGCGGGCCCTTAACCTTAATGGTCAGTTCCAGCACAACAAAAAATCTTCAACGCCTTGATGCTTTATTGAAAAAATCTAAAGATATAAAAGGTTTTGTCGCGCAAAAAGATCATATTTTCAAAGCCGAAGACGCCAACATCAACCCCGCTATAAATAAGATTTTTAACGAAGGTTTTGCCATTATAGATAGCGAACCAAAAGATAAAAGCTTCCTCAAAACATTGGCGGCCCGTCGCAATTATCCCTTTGCCCAAAACACTCTTTGGCTTGATGATATATTAACACCCGCTGCAATTGAACGTAATATCTTAGCTATTTCTGAATATGCGGAGCTCAATAAGGATATAATTATTATGCTGCGCCCTTACCCTAATAGCATTAAAGCGCTTGAAGAGTTTCTAAAATCAGACAAAGTAAAAACCTTTGATTTAGTCCCTGCCTCTTCACAATTAAACCAATAAAATCATGACCACATATCCCTTATATCGCCCCTGCGTTGGTATTGCGCTATTCAACCAGCATGGACAAGTCTTTGTTGGTGAACGCATTGATACACCAGGTGCATGGCAAATGCCCCAAGGCGGTATTGATGAAGGGGAAGATTTAACCATCGCCGCCTTCCGTGAATTAAAAGAAGAAGTCGGCACAGACAAAGCCGATATACTTGAAATTTTAGACGAAACAATACTTTACGATATTCCAGCTAATGTTTTAGAACGCCTTCATAAAATATGGGATACGCCTTACACAGGACAAGAGCAAACATGGATTGCCATGAATTTTACTGGTGATGATTCTGAAATCGTATTAGACGCAGACACCCATCCAGAGTTTTCACAATGGCAATGGGTCAATTTAAAAGACACGCTTGATTTAATCGTGCCCTTTAAACGTAAAACTTACGAAGTTCTAATTGAAAAATTTCAATCACACACCATACCTGTTTAAGGGTTAATAGGGCTCCAAGCAGGATCAGATCCACCTGCTGGCGTTCTTAAAAGACGCTCGTTATATCCCGTCAAATCAATCGTATAAAGATTGGATTTACGACCTTTTCCACCATTGGTACGGCTTTCCTTGAAGTACGTAAGCACACGCCCATTAGGTGACCAGCTTGGCCCTTCAACATGGAAAGATTTTGTAATCAGACGCTCACCAGAACCATCAGGCTTAATCACACCAATATAAAACTGTCCGCCAGACATTTTTGTAAAGGCAATTAAATCACCGCGCGGCGACCAAACAGGATTTGCGTAATTACCTTTTCCAAATGTAATACGACGCACATCACCGCCACTATTATTCATTACATATAACTGTTGTGAACCACCACGATCAGATTCAAACACAATTCGTTTACCATTCGGCGCATAAGATGGCGCCGTATCAATAGCACTATGATTAGTTAAACGCTTAGATTTTCTATTGCGCAAATCAAGTTCATACACATCACTATTACCGTTTTGTGACATACTCATCACTACGCTATTACCACTGGGGCTGAAACGCGGTGCAAAGGAAAGTCCAGGAAAATTGCCTAACAACTCCTGACGGCCGCTATCTATGTTATAAAGATACACACGCGGACGTCCGCCTTTATAGGACATATAAGTAATTTCTTGCGCAGTGGGGGAAAAGCGTGGTGTTAAAACTAGCTCTCCCGCTGGGGTCAAATAACGGTGGTTTTTACCATCTTGATCCATAATAGCGAGGCGCTTTGTACGATTTGTCGCGCTTCCACTTTCTGAAATATAAACGATACGTGTATCAAAATACCCCTCTTCCCCCGTAATGCGCTGGTATATTGCATCAGAGATAATATGAGCGATACGACGCCAATTTTGCTCATTAGTCATGTACGCCATGCCCGTTAGCTGTTGTTGCGAGAAGACATCCCACAAACGAAATTCAACGCGCGTGCGCCCATCTTCCGCCTTTGTAACGCTACCAGACACAAGCGCTTGCGCATTAATCGCACGCCATTCACCAAAGCGTGGATCATCGGCTTCGATAGAATCGGGGGATTGAATAAAACTTTGCGGATTTAAAGGGTTAAACAAACCAGAGCTTTGTAAATTCTGCGCAACAATCGCTGGGATATCCCGCGCATAATTTGAAAAGCCTGCATTTTCAGGATAAAATTTGCTAACCGCTATGGGCAATGCTTCAAGCTTACCACTAGTGATGTCAACCTCTAGTTGCGCCTTTGCGGGCAACGAAGCAAACACCAATAGAGCCATAGCGAATATAATATTTTTCATTTTATTATCCTTTTAAAATATACGTTATAATTGCGCGGACGGATTGAAATTGAAAGTTAAATCCTTCCACAAATCATATTTATCGGCAGGTAAATCTAACACTTCACAATTGGGGTGGCGCACCGCCCGCATCGCCTCGTCCGCTGCAGCTCGATAGAAGTTATCTTGATTATAACGCCATTGATCAACAATACGCGCCGATTGAACGGAGCGATCAGGACGCACCACCAAATTTATTTTAACAACAATATCCGATGCATCACGCGCCCCCGCCATTAAATTCCAACATCCTCGAAATTGGTTATTTAACGCGGATGCGATGGCATCAATTTCACTCGCAGATAATTTCTCACTAAATTTTGCCAAAGGAGATTGCTCTGGTAGAACGGGCTTATCTGTTTCACTATCCGCATCGCTGGGCGTATCGGCTTCTTGTAGGTTTTTCAAAACGGACAGAAATTCTTCTTCCTGATTAACAGCAGGCTCTTCTTTAGGTTTTTCTTTTTTTTCAACTTTTTTCTCTGGTGGCTTCGGCTTCATGGCATCTGGCACAGGCGGTGTTTTTTCAGGTTCTTTTTTGACTTCCTTAACTTCTGACGGTTTTTCAATTGGCTTAATTTTGGGTGGCTCTTTAATATCAACCTTGGGCGGCGCTTCAATCTTTTTCTCTGGTTTTGGTTTGGGCTTTTCTTCAGCGGGTTTTTTCAACTTATTTTCTGAAGGAGGTTTGTTCGTTGTTGTTAAATCACTGATATCAATAATCTCGATTGGCACAGGCTGATTTAATGTGATGGGCGCCTTAGAAATAAAAGGCAGGCCAAATATACCCACAACCACAATCGCAACATGCAAAAAGACAGATATCCCAAGCGCAGATTTTATCTCGCTCGTCATTT
>CALDHI010000064.1 GCA_937941545.1 uncultured Alphaproteobacteria bacterium | reverse complement strand
GCACGCTCGCGCCCCATCTCGTTACTAAACTGACGAATCGCCTCAATGAAAGGCAGGCTTTCAATATCGCCGACCGTTCCGCCAATTTCACATAGGACAAAATCAGCAGTGCCGTCTTTTTCACGGATAAAATCTTGAATTTCGTTGGTCACATGCGGGATAACCTGCACTGTCGCGCCTAAATAATCGCCATGACGCTCTTTTTGAAGCACGCTGGTGTATATACGCCCTGTCGTGGTGTTATCATTTTGGCACGCTGGGTTGCCTGTAAAACGCTCGTAATGCCCTAAATCAAGGTCTGTCTCCGCGCCATCGTCGGTGACGAACACTTCCCCATGTTGAAACGGGCTCATGGTGCCGGGGTCAACATTCAAATAAGGGTCGAGCTTACACAAGCGGACCTTAAAGCCACGCGCCTGTAATAACGCCCCCAGCGCGGCAGACCCTAGCCCCTTGCCCAATGAAGAAACTACACCACCTGTTATAAATATAAATTTTGTCGCCATAAAAATATCCTGCTTATCAGACGATAGATCTGATGTTTAATTACTCTAATAATGGGGCTGAAGGGATAGAAATATCTCTATAAAATACGATTTTCCGTAGCCTTAGCTTACGGGATTTTGTTATCGCGTGTTTTTGACTTTAAGTCAATAAGGATGAGAGGATTATTCAATGTTTTAAACAGTGTTATTTAAAAACGGCATAACTCTATAAAAAACCACGCCGTAACAATCAGCGTAAAATCCTTTGATTATTTATAAATTTATTCTGATAAAGGAGCAACGGGGGCTTGTGTTGGTGTTTCGAATGGTGCGTCAGAAGAGGCTTCACCTTCAACGGCAACGGGACTGTCTAAATTATCTAGTAAGCTGGTTGATCCAGAATGCGTTCCCGCCAAAACAGCCAGTGTTAGGCTGGTAACTAAAAATCCTAGAGCACAAAACCCTGTGGCTTTGGTAAGAATATTTCCTGTTTGCCCTGCGGACGCCAAACCACCAAGACCGCCAGAGCCACCGCCGATACCTAAACCACCCCCTTCGGAGCGCTGAAGAAGAACCAGCCCAATGATTGAGAGCGCGAGAAGTAAATGTATTATAAGTATGACGTTTTCCATGCGAGTCTTTTAAATCCCCTTCACCAGATTGTCACGAAGTTTTTTTTGATTTGACAATAACTTTGACTATGTCTAATTTTATATTTCGTAATAATTTATAAAAAAGGCGCGCACTATGCAAACATTATCACGTAATGAAGCGGTTGAAGAATACGGATTATCTTATGTTCAGGTTAATTCTAAAGACAAAAAGCCTAACGATATTAAACCAAACCACTTTGACTGGATTCAAACAGAGCAGATCCCAAATACTCCTGTTTTTGTTGAAACATTAGGTTTAGAATATGTTGGGAAATTTAGAGGCCTGGTGAGCAGTAAAGAAAATACTGTTCCAACAAGAGTGAGCCAAGAACGTCTAGCTTCAATCCAGGAGTCATTTAAACAAACAAATAGCGATATTAAAGTAATACCATTACCCAAATCCATAAATCTTCCAGATAATATGTTCGATATAGGGCAACATTTTATAGGCATAACAGACTCCCAAAAAATAATGGAAGACTTGCCTTTAAATACACTAAAAATCGCACATATTTTTTACAAACCCGTACATGCAGACACGAAAAATAAAACTGAATTTGACGTACAGCCTTTATACTGGCCTAGCCTTATAGACGCCGATCCTCATGAAGATGATTTAATGACAGTTAGAAAAAATGATAATGGCACTTTTACAGGCCTTGATATTAATGCAGATAAAATATTCTTTGAACGTATATGCACAAATGATTCTGATATTAATGGATTTACAGAATTAATGAAGGCACAATTTGTATTGGCGTCGCACGAGGCGCTAAATCAACAGTTAAGTACATTAGATGCTGGAATGAACAAAGCTTTAGAAAACTTAAAAGCAGCCTCCTCAATACCTACAGAGCGACAAATAGCCTAACTCGCCTTCGCAATTCCTACAAAATCTTCGGCTTTCAGGCTCGCGCCGCCAATTAATGCGCCATTCACATTTGCTACAGCGAAGATCTCTTCGGCGTTGGCTGGCTTAACAGAACCGCCATACAAAATGCGTACTTTGTCTGCGCCTTCCAACTTCTCTGCTAACTTCGCACGGATGAAATCATGCATGGCCGTGATGTCTTCTATCGTTGCCACTTTACCTGTACCAATCGCCCAAACAGGCTCATAAGCAATAACCGTGTTATCTGCTGTTGCGCCTTCTGGTAAGCTTTCCAGCATTTGCGTCGCCACAACATCTTGCTCTTGTCCCGCTTCGCGTTCGGTCTCTGTCTCTCCTACACAAATAATAGCGGTTAAGCCCTGCTCATTTGCCATTTGTGCTTTTTGTTTAATCAGCATATTGCTCTCACTATAATATGAGCGACGCTCGGAATGCCCTAAAATCACATAAGAGCAATTCACGTCTTTCAACATAGTCGCCGAAATATCACCCGTATAAGCGCCCGCATCAAAAGGAGAACAATCCTGACCACCAATATTCACCGCCATTGTCAATTCCGCCTCAACGGGAACAATATGATGGAACGGAGGGCAAACAAGAAAATCATTCTTTTCCAACAGTTGCGCGTCACTTTGAATAGCGTCCACAATACTATTAGCCAGCTTTATCGCCTCGCCCATGGTGCCGTTCATTTTCCAATTACCTGCAATTAAATTTTTCATGTCCAAAACTTCTAATCCTTGTTGTCTATCGGTTGCTCTTGTATCTCTCATTCCTTATAGTGCGAATAGAATTTTTTGCAAGACACATATATAAAGAAGGATTTCTTCATGTTAAGAGCATTGCGCGATGGCGCTAAATCAGGATTTTTGAAATACATATTATTGGGTATGTTAGTTTTAGCCGCTGGGGGTTTAGTCCTCACCGATGTTGGCGGATTCTTCCGTGGTGGCGGTGTTTCTAATAACACAATAGCCGAAGGTAAAAACCTTGAAATCAGCACCCGCGCTTTTGATCGCGTGGTTGGCCGTGTCCTATCACGCCAAGGCATGTCCCCCCAAGAAGCCTATAATATGGGGATTATCAATCAAATTCTGAATAACGAAATCCAAACACTTATTACCACCAACGAGGCGCGTGAATTTGGCTTAAACATCAGTGATGAAACCGTCATGACGCAAATTTCAAAAATTGCCGAACCATTGGCAACGGATGGTATGAGTAAAAAAGAAGCCCTGCAGACCTTCTTAGCCAATCAACGTGTGTCAGAAGGCGAATTTGTACAAGCGATCCGTCAAGAAATGGCGAATAATCTTTTCCGCGGCGCCCTCATCAGCACAGGCGCAACAATTTCCAAAGCGCAAGCGCAGGATATTTACCAATTCCGCAATGAAGAACGCGATGTTCGTGGTTTTACATTGACGAATGACAATGCCAAAATCATTAACGAGCCATCAGATGAGAATCTTCAAAAATATTATGACGCGAATAAATCTGATTTCGCGATTGCAGAAACCCGTAATATCACAATCGCCACCCTAAAACGTGAAATGCTTAAAGATAAAGTAGATATCACCGAAGATGACTTGCGTGACTTTTATGATGAAAATATCAAAAACTATGAAAAGCCAAAGCGTTATAAATTACAACAAGCCATCTTAGACGTCCAAACAGAAGCGCAGGATATTGTTAAAAAAGCCACAAGCGGTACATCCCTCAAAAAAGCCGTTGAGCAAGTGGCAGGCAACGCCTCCCCCTACCTTGGCGAAAACCTATTTGCTAAAAATGAGCTTATGGAAGAAGTGTCCAAAGACGTAACGGCTGCAAAATCTGGTGACATTCTTGGCCCTATCCAATCCCCTCTAGGATGGCATATTATTACAATGCAAGACATTGTAGAGCCAACAACAGAAAGTTTCGAAAGCGTCAAAACTTCTATTGAAAAAATATTATTAGAGACCACAATCGAGGAAGATTACATCGACCTTTCAAATTCAATTGATGACCGTTTGGCATCGGGTGAAAAGCTTAATGATATTGTCACCGAAGTTGGATTAACCACGGAAACGCTCAATAATATTAACCAAGCTGGCCTAAACCCTAAAGCCGAAGACCTTCTTGAATCCTACCAAGGGGATCGCGCCATTATCTTAGAAAATGCGTTCGATTACGATCAGGGTGAAACCTCTCCTGTGCTTGAAATGACCGATGGTCGCTATGTGTTTATCCGCATTGATAACATTAAAGAGCGAGACTTTAAGAAATTCAGCGATTTAAAAGACACTCTAAAAACACGTTGGAATGTGGAGCAAAGATCACTTGCAAATAAGCAGCGTACAGAAGAAGCCTTTGAAGCTTATAAAGCAGGATCTAGCTTGGAAGACATTGCCAAAACTTACGGTGCAACCATCAAAAACTATTCCAAACTCTCCCGCAGTGAAGCGCCCAAAGCCCCCCTTACGCCGTTATCTATGGCAAAAATATATGAGGCTGGCGTACAATCCCCTCTAAATCTTGATATTCAAAACGGCTATTTCATTGGTGAAGTCACTAAAATATCTCTACCTAATATTGAAAATGCCAGCAAAGAAATCGAAGCCATTCAGGCAGAAACAAAGCAAATCTTGCCCCAAGAAACAATTGGTCAATACATCAATAATATCAGCACCAAGAACAACATCAAGATCAATGAGCGTGCCCTAAAACAACTTTACGGCACACAAGAGCAATAATGATATGACCGTCCCTTTTTCTGATTTTGAAAAGAATTTTCAGGCTGGTCACACTCAATTGGTTTGGTCTTGGGTTCCTGCGGATTTAGAAACGCCGGTCTCGGCTTTTCTAAAACTTTCCAAAGATGAGCCTTATAGTTTCCTATTGGAATCTGTTGAGGGCGGCGCGGTTATGGGGCGTTATTCCGCCATTGGATTAAAGCCAGATTTAAACTGGTCATACCAAAATTCAGAGGTACGCTTGAATAAAGAGCTTCAAAACGAAGCCCCTTTAACCTCGCTACGCACCCAAATTAAAACATCAAAAATTGATGTCGTTGATGATTCCATTCCGCCCATGGGGCCTTCAGGATTATTTGGTTATATGGGCTATGATTGTATTCGCCTCGTTGAGAATATCCCTGATAACAATCCCGATGATATTAATGTGCCCGATAGCATTTTAATGCGTCCTACCATCATGGTGATATTTGATAATGTTAAACAAATGATGTGCCTTGTCACACCTGTACGTGACCATGCGAACAATTGTGACACTAGCGCGAAAGACGTTTATGAGAACGCGCTAAGGCGCCTTGAAATAATCGAAGATGGCCTATCCAATCCCATATCCCCGCTCAGCCTTCATTCGAATACAAACTTAAGCGTCCCCCTCGCGGTTGAAAGCAACACGACCGAGACCGATTATAAAAGCATGGTGAACAAAGCCGTGGAATATATTAAGGCAGGCGAAATTTTCCAAGCTGTCCTATCACAACGCTTCAGTATTGATTTTGACTTACCCGCCTTTGACTTATATCGCTCGTTACGTCGTCTCAACCCCTCACCGTTTTTATTTTATATCAACTTTGATGGCTTCGCGCTGGTTGGCTCCAGCCCAGAGATTTTAGTGCGCTTGCGTGACAACACCGTCACCGTGCGTCCCATCGCTGGCACACGCAAACGTGGCGCAACCCCCGCCGAAGACAAAGCCTTAGAAGAAGAACTATTAAGCGATCATAAAGAATGCGCCGAACATCTTATGCTCCTTGATTTAGGGCGTAATGATATTGGACGTGTTGCCAAGCTGGGCAGCGTCACCGTCACAGATCAATTCACCGTTGAAAAATACTCCCACGTCATGCACATCGTTTCAAACGTCGAAGGGCAATTGCGCGACGACATGGATGGGTTAGATGCCCTCTTTTCTGGCTTCCCCGCAGGCACAACCAGCGGCGCACCGAAAATCCGCGCCATGGAAATCATTGATGAGCTTGAATCTGCTCGCCGCTCCACCTATGCGGGATGCGTTGGATATTTTGACGGCAATGGTGAGATTGATACCTGTATCGCCCTGCGTACCTCCCTTGTCAAAGACGGTAAAGCTTACGTCCAAGCGGGTGCAGGTGTCGTCGCCGATAGTGACCCAACCAGCGAACATAATGAGTGTGTCAACAAAGCCCGCGCCGTCATCCAAGCCGCCGAAGACGCCGTGGAAATAGCAATGCGTAAGGGTAATTCTTAATTTTCAGGATAAGAAATTTTAGGCTTCGTGTTTGAAGGATTTATTATCTTCGCAGATTCCTTCACCATTTGAATTTTAAGATTTGAATTTGGTACTTCTCGCACGAAATCTTGTATTAGCTTTGAGCTTAGCTTCGGATTACGCGCAATTTTTTCATCATCCTTCAAAGGTTGCACCTCTGAAATTTCAGCCTTTACAGGTGCAATGATCTTCGGCTTTTTCGGCGCAACTTCAACAGACGCCTTACGCATTGAAGTTCCCCTATTCCTCAATAATTTAGACACAGGCACCAGCTTAATATTCTTCGCCTCTAATGTCGGAATCCAAGCGCGCAAAGCGCTCATCGTCACTTCTTTAGGATGCCCAATTGCAATCGCCGAGCCATATTTTCGCGCATGTCTTTCCGCTTTTAACAAAGCTCCATTCACAAATTCTGGCGTTTCTTCATGATCCAAAAACACATCACGTACCGCAAACGGAATATTTGATTTCTGCGCCCAATCCGCCGCAACGGAGGTATTGATTGTTTTAGAGTCTAAAAAATAAAGCCCACGCTTTTTTAACTCTTTCATAACCACCTGCATCGCCGCATTATCTTGGGTCAAACGGCTTCCCATATGATTATTAATACCCACATAGCCATCAAAAGACGCCGTCATTTTGTTAAACTCCGCCTTAAACTCTGTATCATTCATCCCAGTCCTCAACGCAATTGAGCCAAGCGGCGCATCTTTATTCATAGCCTCCATTGGGGTATGGATAATCAATTCATGCCCTTTTGCCCGCGCACTCTGCGCCATCTCTCTTACTTTTGGGGCATAGGGTAACATCGCCAGCGTTACTTCTTTGGGCAAATCAATGCTCGCACGACTCTGTGTGACGTTCATCCCCACATCATCAATCACAATCGCAATATAGGCGGTTTTACCTGTAAATTTAGGCACAGGCGCTTTCTTAACTTTAGGCTTCTCCACTTTCAAAGCCGTTTTTACTTGTGATTTTGAGTGTTTCTTCTCTGGAACAGGCTCAGCATTTTGCGTTTTAATCTCACTCATATGGGATTGAACATCTTCGTCAAACTTCAAACTACGCTCTGGCAATATGGATTGCGTATCCGATAATTGTAATATTTCCTTCGGCGCTTCAAAATACGCTGCACCATCATCGGGATACACAACCTTAGGCGGCAACGCTTCTTCAATCGCTTGTATTTCTTGTTCATACTGACTTTGAAAAACCTTTAAATAAGGACGCCCATCTCTAAAGACAACAAATTCAATAAACACCACCAACAACGCAGCAATGACTAAGAATTTTAAATAATCTTTAAAATTACGTTTAGGCTTATAGGGATTGTGACGTTTTGAAAATTTATTAAGACTCATGATGCCAATAGAATACCAATAGACTTGCATTGCGTCCATCCTCACGGCATAACATTATGCATGATTATTTTAATAGATAACTATGACAGCTTCACCTACAACCTAGTGCAATATCTGGGCGAGCTTGGCGCGGAAACACAGGTTTATCGTAATGATGAGTTAAGCGTGAGTGAGGTCTTTGATAAAAAGCCACAAGGCATTGTTATCTCGCCTGGTCCTAGCGATCCTGACCATGCTGGCATCTGTCTTGATGTTATCAAACAAGCCGCGCAAAACAACCTACCTTTATTCGGTGTCTGCCTAGGGCATCAAGCTATCGGACAAATCTTTGGCGGAGATATTATCCGTATAGCCCCGATGCACGGCAAAACATCTGAAATCATTCATGAGGGGCAAAGCGTGTTCAAAGGCTTGCCCTCTCCCTTTACCGCCACGCGCTATCACTCGCTCACCATTGACCCCAGCACGCTTCCTAACTGTTTAGAAGTAACCGCCAAGACGCAAGACGGCGTGATTATGGGCGTGCGACATAAAGTTCACCCTATCCACGGCGTCCAATTTCACCCTGAAAGCATCCGCACGGATCATGGACACGCTATGCTGAAAAACTTTCTTGATATTTTATAGTGTGAACCACCCATGACCCATTTAAATAATTCTATTGAAAAAATCGAACAAGGCGCTGTTTTAACTGAAAAAGAAATAGAAGACACTATCCTTGAAGTGATGCAAGGCGGTGCAAAACAAGAGCACATTGAAAACCTTTTGACCCTAATGGCGGAGCGCGAAGAAAGCATTTCTGAAATTACAGGCGCGGCGCGCGCTATGCGCTCCATGGCGTCCACTATCAACGCTCCAACTGGCACGATTGATTGTTGCGGTACGGGCGGTGATGGTATCGGCACGTATAATGTCTCAACCGCCGTGGCAATTGTCTGCGCCTCGTGTAATGTGCCCGTTGCCAAACACGGCAATCGTGCCGCTAGCTCTAAATCTGGCGCGGCGGATGTGCTGGAAGCTTTAGGGGTGAATTTAGATGTCCCCCATGAGAGACTCGAAACTGCGCTTCATGACCTTAATTTCTGCTTCCTCATGGCACCGCATCATCATCAGGCGATGAAACATGTGATGCCAGCACGGCGTAATTTAGGCTTTCGCACGATATTTAATCTCCTCGGCCCCCTCGCCAATCCTGCGGGAACGAAGCACCAGCTTATTGGTGTGTACGATAAGAAATGGCTACAACCGATGGCACAAGTATTGGACAACCTCGGCACAAAACGCGCTTGGCTTGTGCATGGACGTGATGGGCTAGACGAGATTACCGTAACCAATAAAACCGATGTCGTAATTTTAGAAGATGGCCACATCCGCAACCTCACTATTGATCCCAATGACTATGGCTTATTCGTTGAAAATCCAAATGAGTTATTGGGCGGCGACGCAGATGAAAACGCGGCAGCCTTGCTCGGTGTACTTAATAATAAACAAAATGGCTACTTGAACATTGTGTTACTCAACGCGGCGGCGGTTTTGACGATTCACGGCACGGCGACCTCTCTTGAAAATGGTATAGAGATTACCCGTAACGCCCTTCAATCAGGCAAAGCCCTCACCCTCCTCAACAACTATATCACCTTTACAAACGGGAATAACCAATGAGTGTTTTAGAAAAAATCTGCGCTGATAAGCGCGTTCATGTTGATGCTAAAATGCGCCTGACTGACCTTAAAACACTTAAAGTGAAATCTCAAGAAAGCGATACACCACGCGGTTTTATAAACGCTATACAGAGCAAGAAACAAAGTGATGTTGCGGTGATTACGGAGGTCAAAAAGGCCTCCCCCAGCAAAGGTATCATCCGCGCCGTTTTCAACCCCATTGAGATTGCCAAAACTTATGAAGCCAGCGGCGCAGCATGCCTGTCTGTCCTAACCGATGAGCCTTATTTTCAAGGGCATGATGATTATTTCACGGCCATTCGCGACGAAGTATCTCTGCCTATGCTCCGCAAAGACTTCATGATTGATCCTTATCAAATCTATGAATCCCGCGTTATGGGAGCAGATTGTATTTTACTTATCATGGCATGTTTGTCTGACGACTTAGCCGAAGAACTCTACGCCCTGACCACCGCACTCGGAATGGACGCTTTATTTGAAGTGCATGATGAGGAGGAGCTGAGCCGCTCCATTGCGCTAAAACCTAAAATGATTGGCGTTAATAATCGTAACTTAAAAACGCTTGAGGTAGACTTGGCCACAGGCATGGCACTCGCGAAAAACATCCCTGACACTGTTCTCAAAATCGCGGAAAGCGGAATCTACGAACACGCCCACATAGAGACGTTCTTAGACGCAGGCTACGACGCCTTCCTCGTCGGCGAAAGTCTGATGAAGCAAGATGATATTCACAGTGCCTATAAAGCCCTGACAGTAAAATCATAATGCCCCTTACAATCGCATGCATGATAATTTTATTTTGACACAAAACAAGAACTAAGATAGAACTATAAGTGAACAATAAATAGGACTTATACAAATCATGCTGACTAAAAAACAACGCGAACTGCTTCTCCTCATCAATGACCGTATGCAAGACGGCGAAATTGCCCCCTCCTTTGATGAAATGCGCGAAGCATTGGGGTTAAAGTCCAAATCAGGAATTCACCGCCTTATAACCGCACTGGTTGAGCGCGGTTATTTGGAGCGCCTACCAAACCGCGCCCGTGCCTTAGAAGTCAAACGCTTGCCCGAAGGCTACAGCTCAGAAGCAAAACCTGCCTCTATCCCACCTAATGCGGCGATAATATCTGACCTACAATCTATTCCTTTATACGGACGCATCGCGGCGGGGTCGCCTATCGAAGCCATTCGTGATGAAAATGGTTCTGTTGATATCCCCCCTTCTATGATTGGTAGCGGCGATCATTATGCCTTGAAAGTTGATGGCGATTCGATGATTAAAGCTGGCATCAATGATGGTGATACCGTTATCATTAAAAAAGCAGACCATGCCAATGACGGTGATATCGTTGTCGCTCTGGTGGATAACGAAGAAGTGACCCTAAAACGCCTAAAGCGCAGCAATGGTCAAGTGATTCTCATCCCCGAAAATGATGCATACAACGAACAAGTTTACACCCCAGACCAAGTGCAAATCCAAGGCAAACTTGCCAGCCTTATACGGACGTATCATTAAGT
>CALDHI010000063.1 GCA_937941545.1 uncultured Alphaproteobacteria bacterium | reverse complement strand
AAGGCCGTGATTGGATTATTGATGAAATGAAGGCGTCTGGCCTGCGTGGGCGTGGCGGTGCGGGTTTCCCGACAGGGCTAAAATGGTCATTCATGCCCAAGGAAGTAACGAACCGTCCACATTATTTAGTCATTAACGCCGATGAATCTGAGCCAGGCACATGTAAAGACCGGGAGATTTTGCGTAATGAGCCTCACAAATTAATCGAGGGCGCGTTGTATGCCGCCTTCGCGATGCAGGCGCATCATTGCTATATCTATGTGCGGGGAGAATTTATCTCCGAAGCATCTAATCTGGTGAAAGCCATATATGAAGCGCGTGATAAAGGCTTGCTTGGTAAGAATGCCGCTGGTACGGGCTGGGATTTTGATATCACGCTTCACCGCGGCGCGGGGGCTTATATTTGCGGTGAAGAGACTGCGTTGCTTGAATCATTAGAAGGTAAAAAGGGGCAACCACGTAACAAGCCTCCTTTCCCTGCGATGGCGGGGCTGTACGCATGTCCGACGACCATTAATAATGTTGAGACGATTGCGTCTGTACCTGAGATTTTAAAACGGGGCGGGGCTTGGTTTGCAGGTCATGGTAAAGATGAAAAGAACACAGGCACGAAGCTGTTTTGTATTTCTGGTCATGTGAATTCCCCGTGCGTGGTTGAGGAAGAAATGGGCATCCCGATGAAGGAGCTGATTGACAAGCATGCGGGCGGTGTCCGCGGGGGATGGGATAATCTGAAAGCTGTGATTCCCGGTGGCTCGTCTTGTCCGATATTGCCCAAAGATGTGTGTGACACAGTCCTTATGGATTTTGATAGCTTGCGCGAAGTGCAGAGTGGTCTGGGGACGGCGGGTTTAATCGTGATGGATAAATCAACGGATGTTGTGTACGCCATCGCGCGATTGTCGCATTTTTATATGCATGAAAGTTGTGGCCAATGTACGCCGTGCCGTGAAGGTACGGGTTGGATGTGGCGCATGATGACACGCTTGGTTAAAGGCGATGCAGAGATTTCTGATATTGATACGTTGCTTGAGGTGACCAAAGAAATTGAAGGTCACACAATTTGCGCCCATGGTGATGCGTCCGCTTGGCCCATCCAAGGCCTAATGCGCCACTTCCGCCAAGACGTGGAAGACCGCATTATGCAGTATAAGAAAGCGGCGGCGTAACTCTATATCGTTTGTACTGAATAAATTTTTATAAATTAACAAACAAAAAGGCATATTATCATGGCGCGTATTCAACCTAATTTAAATCCAACGGCTGATGTACAAAAAAATCTGGATGGTATCAAAGCCAAGTTAGGCAAAGTGCCAAATATTTTTCAAACATTTGCTCATTCACCGGCGGTTCTTGATTTTTATATGCAAGGGTCGGGCGCTCTGGCCAATACATCTATTGATGGCGCGCTTCGTGAAAGCATAGCGTTGACGGTGGCGGGACTTAATAATTGTGATTATTGCGCGTCCGCACATACTGCGATTGGCGCGGGTGCTGGCTTGAATGACGATGAGCTGAAGGCAAATCTATCGGCGCAATCGGCAGATGCAAAGAACCAAGCCGCGCTTGATTTCGCCGCGTTATTGGTAACAAGCCAAGGCAACGTGAATGATAATGATGTGCAGGCGGTAAAAGACGCAGGCTTCACCGAGGCCGAAGTTTTAGAGATTACGGCAGTTGTCGCGTTCAACATTTTCACCAACTACTTCAATCATGTAGCGGACACAGATGTGGATTTCCCACTAGTGTCTACGGATGATGTCGCGAAGGTCTTTTAGTCTATAGACATAATTAAAGTGAAGTGATATGTTCCTTTTTAAGAGGAGTGTATTATGTCTTATTTGGAGTCAGCGGCGTTAGTAGTATTTCCAAAGTTATCTTTTGAATCTGTGGAACTTGTAAGGCCCAATGTAAATTTAGGGTTGTCTATAGAATTTAAAGAGGCGATGGATCTTAATTATTTAGTCCAAAGTAGTTATTCTATTTCAGACTTGCAATCTTTAAGAAAATTAACACATGAGTTTGGATTCTTACGATTAAAGAATGCTTTTGTTGCGACTGGTTGTTATAACGCAAAGATATCAGGTGATCGTATGGGCGGAATTTTAGACCCGTTCCATAGAGATGATTTTGTTAATAATGGCTCTCACGACAATATGTTGTCTATGTTATCCAAAAAAGTGACGTATGGGAGAGAGTTACCAACATATTACGCGTTACAAGATGACGTTAAGAAAGCTATAAATACCCTTTTACAAAAATCATCCAGTATTTCAGATAATGCTAGATTAGTGTTACAAACGATGTTGGAAGATAATTATAATTTTGCGGTGACAACCAACGATCACAAAATTAGAGAATGTTTACAAAAAGAATACCCTGACTTTGTTCAAGAAGTATTTAATTTGATACCAAACGAGAATACATACAGTCATAAGTGGAATTCTGGTGAAAACTTTGTTTTGATTCATAGTAACAAAAGAGATCGTCAACTATTACACGCTCGGCCGTCTTCAGATAATCAGCAACCTAATATTGTGAAATTACATTTTTTAGGAAATGAGTTCTCATTATAGGAGAGTTTAACCAGCCTTCTTTATATTTAATTTTTGGCCATTCACGCCGAAATATTCCGCGGCGTTTTGGAAGAGCTTTAGGCCGTCGCTGTAATCACTTAATTGTTGTCCGTTACGTTTTGCGTTGTCTTTTAAGGCAGCATAATCATCGCGTTGCCATGTGAGCATGCCACGCTCTGGGTGAGGCATGAGGCCGAGTACACGACCCGATGAATCAGTAATTCCTGCAATATCATCGGTTGACCCATTGGGGTTGAACGGATATTCGCCCTTGGCACCGACGCCCTCTTTTGAATAACGCAGGGCGATTTGATTGTTATCTTGTAGGGCTTTCAACGTCGTATCATCCATCATGAAACGTCCTTCACCATGGGCGACAGGGACGTGCAAGCTTTCAATGTTTTGTAACCACGGCGAATTGGATTTCTCAACTTTCATATCAATCCATCGGCATTGGTAGCGGGCAGAGGCGTTGTGCGTGACCGCAACTTGACGTGTACCGTACTTGTCGTCTAGCGCAGGGGCTAAGCCTAAATTCACCAAAATCTGACAACCATTACAGATACCAATGGTCAGCGTGTCGCGGGCAACAAATTCTTTT
>CALDHI010000062.1 GCA_937941545.1 uncultured Alphaproteobacteria bacterium | reverse complement strand
GCAACCTTCATCGCCATTTCCGCCGTCATCGGAAAACGGTTCGCCGTCCCCCTAATCCCATCAGTTCCAAAATATTTTTTTGTCATTTATAGCACTTTAATTAATTATTTATTTCAAATCATTTTGAGTTGGTGTCACGCCTTTTTTGAGAGAACATCCGTTTCCATCAGGATCTGAAAATTCACCGACTGTTCCCCAATCATGCACCTGGACGTCAACATCAATGTTCTTACCTCTTAAAAAATCTACGCTTTCATCAAAGTTTTGAACATCAAACCGTAATATCGTCGGGTTTTGAGAAATGTCTTTTTCTTTTGAAGCTATCCCCCCAGTTTCGACCATCAGATAGCTTCCAGCAAAATCAAAGCAGGTTAAATTTTCTTTTTCAAACATGATAGGAAGCTCTATTTTATCACGATAGAAAGAAACGCATTCTTCATATTTTTCCGTGTAGAGAATAATACCTGTCTTCAAACCTTGCATGCCCATTATATAAAACCTTCGTTAAGATCCTTAGAATGCTGACCCAAAATATTTTTTGTCATTGCTACTTTACAATCTAATTTATTCATTATAGCCTTAACAAACTATAGAGAAAGAAACAAATGTCTAGATTTTATTGTTGCTGTTGAAATTCCGAACCGCCCTTGAAGCGGTTATTTTCACACACCATAAAATTAAGAGATAGACATTATGACACAGACAATTCGCCCGCATTCCTATGCGGTTTTAGGACACAATAACCTCCCTTTAAAACCCCACAACTTTAATTTTTCTGCCCGAAAAGGTGAAAACTCAATTACGGTTGCCCTGCCCCATGCCGTAGACGACATTCCATTTATCGTCTCCAATCCCCATAGTGGTATATTTACGCCAAAAGGATTCAAACATAAATTATTACCTGATGTAAGCTTACGCTCTTTTTGCAACGCGGTGATTTTTATACCGATTGGCTGTCTGCCAATGCCGCCAGCCATGGGGCGTTTCATTTAATGTCTCTAGTCAGTCCCACTTATTTAAACGTTGGTCGACGAAGCGATAGTCTTCACCCCGATGATGTTCGTGGTGGACTTTCAAACCTACGCTACAATTTAGAAGATCCCTACACGGCGAAAGGACAAGGGCAAGGACTCAAAGCTGTCAAATCTTTGTATAACGCGACGCCCCTTTATACTGCGCTGGGACGCCCTGATGAACAGGCCATCAGCTCTGCTATTGCAAAATACTACAACCCTTTTCACGATACATTAGAACAACGCGTCGAAAGTAACTTAGAGAAATTTGGCTACAGCCTTGTTTATGATGTTCACTCCATGCCTTCCGTTGGCACATCGTTTGAACCCGATCATGGAAAAAACAGACCAGACATCATTATTGGCGACAATCACGGCTTAAGTAACCGGCGCACTTTAAGTTTAATGGCATATGATCTTGCAAAAGAATTTGGCTTAAGCGTTGAGATGAACACCCCTTATTTTGGGGGCTACATCACGCAGAAATATGCGCGTACGCCCGTTAAGTCTTACGAAAAGGAAACCTTTGGATATCGCGGCAGTGAGGCAATACAGGTTGAATTCAACAGACGTTCATTTGGCTTAAACGAAGAAACCCTAGAAATATCAGACAAAGAAGCTTTCTTTTATTTCCAAGCTTTCAATTCGGCTTTAATACAACGTATGTCAGAGTATGTGCGGGACGCGATACCTGCTCAGCAATTAGCGTCCCCTTAAGCAGTTGTTCCGCCTAAACCGCTAGTTTTAGGGACAGATGATTTTGGGCCTTGGTTGATTGGCGTGTTATCATCTTCATCGGGGCGGATGATTTTTTTACCTGCCAAGATGTCTTTGATTTCATCGCCACTAAGGAGTTCATAATCCAGCAATGCTTTTGCCAACGTATGGAGCTGTTCCAAGTTTGTGGTTAAAATGTCAGTCGCCCGCGCATACGCATTTTCAACGATAGTGCGGATTTCACTATCTACCATGGCGGACGTATCATCAGACATGCCTTTACCACCGCCGCCCATTTGACCGAGGTATAGCTCTTTTTCATCCATGGCATAACGCAATGGCCCAAGCTTGTCAGACATACCCCATTCCGTGACCATTCTGCGGGCGATATCTGTTGCCATTTGAATATCGCTCGATGCGCCCGTTGTCACCGCTTCATCGCCAAAAATGATTTCCTCGGCAATTCGTCCGCCCATAGCCACGGATAAATCCGCTTTCAATTTGGCTTTGGACATTGAAATTCTATCGCCTTCTGGAAGGCGCATAACAAGCCCCAGCGCACGACCGCGCGGGATAATGGTGGCTTTATGAATAGGGTCTGATTCTGGCTCATGCACGGCAACAATCGCGTGTCCCGCTTCATGATACGCCGTTAGCTTCTTCTCTTCATCCGTCATCACCATTGATTTGCGCTCTGCGCCCATCATGATTTTGTCTTTCGCGCCTTCAAAATCACTCATAGTCACAGTGCGCTTATCAGTACGCGCCGCCAACAAAGCGGCTTCATTCACCAAATTCGCTAAGTCCGCACCAGAAAAGCCCGGCGTTCCCCGTGCTAATACTTTGGCATCAACGCTATCGCCCAAAGGTACTTTTTTCATATGCACTTTAAGAATTTTCTCACGCCCTGTAATATCAGGCAATGGCACAACGATTTGACGGTCAAAACGACCTGGGCGTAGCAACGCAGGATCCAGAACGTCAGGACGGTTTGTCGCCGCAATCAAAATCACGCCTTCATTGGCTTCAAAGCCATCCATCTCAACCAAAAGCTGGTTCAAAGTTTGCTCACGCTCGTCATTTCCACCACCATGGCCTGCGCCACGGTGACGTCCAACGGCATCAATCTCATCAATAAAGATGATACAAGGTGCATTTTTCTTGGCTTGTTCAAACATATCACGCACACGTGACGCTCCAACACCAACAAACATTTCAACGAAGTCTGAACCAGAAATAGTGAAGAAAGGCACCTCCGCCTCCCCCGCCACGGCGCGCGCCGTTAAGGTTTTACCCGTTCCAGGCGGGCCAACAAGCAACGCCCCTTTAGGGATTTTTCCGCCCAAACGTTGGAATTTTTGAGGATCTTTCAAGAATTCAACCACTTCCGTCAAATCAGTTTTGGCTTCTTCGATACCCGCCACATCATCAAATGTGATACGACCATGCTTTTCCGTGAGAAGCTTTGCTTTACTCTTACCAAAGCCCATCGCACCGCCGCCGCCTTTACCTTGCATCTGGCGCATGAAGAAAATCCATACCCCAATTAGAAGCAACATAGGGAACCATGAAATAAGAATAGAAAATAAGCTTACTTGTTGAGGATCAATTTCTTTTGCCTTAATCCGCACACCCGTGCCATCAAGACGTTCCACAACGTTTTCACCATTGGGCACCGTCACTTTGAAGTCTGCATCGCCGTTGGTGTATTTACCTGTAATCTCTTGCCCTTGAATGAGAACTTCACCCACGCGCCCGTCTTTGGCTTCCGCCATAAAGTCACTATAGGCGAGTTCTTCAGAAGCATTGATGTTGCCCATTTGACCTGATTGAAAAGCATTCAATAAGAAAGCAACCATAAGTCCCATGGCAAGCCAGAAAAAGACGTTTTTTCCAAGATTATTCACTATGTATATCCTCTAATGTTATGATAGATAGCAATGTAAGCCATCCCTTTAAAAATGCAACCAAATCCGAAATTATATTTATGATTTAACGCACAAACTTAACGAACAGATTGGGGCAATAAAAGGGATGCATCAGGAACAATATCCATTGATTGCTTTTTGACGCGCTCCATATTGGCTTCTTTCGCTTTGCGGTCTTCATAAGTTACGAATAAAAGGGGTCTTGCCCCATTTTTAGTACCCGCGTAAGCTGTCACAAACGTCTCAGCATCTTGCCACGTAATCACAATTTGTAGATTACCGCCTAAAATGGCATAACCCCACATTTTTGGATAATCTTTATCATAATCATCGCCCGTCCATATGAAATTCTGTTCTAAAGGTTCGCCAAAACGTTTATCTAAATCTCGTTTAATCTTAATCAAATCATCCATACGCATCTGAGGGTAAAAATAGCTTTTTTCGGAGAAAATGCGCACACGGGTCAGCTTGTTATTATCAAACTCGTAATTGATGGAAGATTTAATCCCACGAATACGATCTACATAATGAAGAATTTTACCATCTTCGGATTTTTCCGCAAAATTGGCTTGCTCTTCTGCTTTGATAATTTCTTTGGGTAAACCCCAAATAAATCCACGGACATTTGCTTGATCTGCTATTTCATCTTCATTCTCGTAGGACGGCAATATGGTGCCCTCATACCCAGATTGGGCATGGGCATATGTCGGAACAGCAAGAGCAATAAGCATTAAGATACGAAACATCATTTCTTTTTCTTTTCCTTCTCAATACATAGTACCGTATTTTTATCGGTAATAGAAAATTTCAAACCACCAAGCGTGCGCGATTTAAAATGAGAGGGATTAAAATAAAGATCTTCAAACAAATTTTCTAAGCGATCCATACGAATATTATACGGCGCCTCCTCCCTAAGAATCCGCGTTGCTTTTATTAGCATACGAAAGGCAATTTCTTCTGTTTGAGTTAATGTAATATTAAAATCAATACGTACCGTATCTTCTTTTTTCTCTTTTAAGGCAGTATCAAAAGCCTTTTGTGATATCTCCTCCAAAGCGGCTCTCGCGCGTTGAAGGCGTTTTGATAACGTCGCCAATCTATCAACACTCAGCCCCTCTTTTTCAAGCGCCTCAAATGATTGACGCAGACGCGGACGCAGGTAGTCTTCATTCTCGTTGGTGGGGTCTTGAGCGTAAGCAATCTTATTTTCTTCACAATATTGCACAAGGTCTTGCTTTAAAAGCCCGAGCAAGGGACGGCATAAGGTAATAGTATCTTTATAATCTTGCGTTGATTTCATCGCCGCTAACCCATCAAGGCCACTGCCTTTGGCAAGACGTATAAGAAAAGTTTCTGCTTGATCATTTTTATGATGGGCAAGGAAAAGATGTTTAATTTTATGTTCGGCGCAATATGTCGCCATTAAATCATAACGAACCTGTCGCGCCTTTTCGAGCAAAGCAGAAGTTGGCTTATCCCCTTCCCAACTTAATAAATTAAAATACACATCGTTTCGTTTATATTTACTAACCCACTCTTTCACATCCCAAGCCTCCCTGGAAGAGGCGGCACGCAACTTATGGTCTACGGTTAATATATGAATGGGGTTATTAATGTTTAACGTTAACAAAGCCTGTGCCAAGGCCATACTATCAGGGCCACCAGACACAGCGATGGCGACAGGTTCGCCCTCTTGCAAACAGAGGCCATTATCCAAAAAATCTTGTAAAACAGATTCTAACAATTTAGATATATCTCCCCTTCGATTGAGAAGGAATAGAAGTCATCATTATCCAGCACACGCCAGCTTAGCACGCTGGGTATTTGCTTGCTCTATGATATCATCGTGCCCAACTGGGAACTTCACAGGAACCTGACCCAAGGCCACACAGGCTTGGTCATTTTTACCCATACCACTCAAAGACATCCCCAATTTCAACAATATATCAGGTGATTTTGCGCTATTTGGAAATGCTTGGAAGCCTTCGGCAAATTCTCTCGCAGCAGTTTTAAAGTTACCCCGGACATAATGCGTTTCACCCAGCCAATATTTAGCGTTCGCGGCCAACACATTATCACTATGTTGTGATAAAAAAGTTTTAAAGCCTGTTTCAGCCGTTTGGAAATCACCCGCTTTAAGACTGGCATAAGCAGCTTCATATTGCGCTGTTGGGTCACCGTTGTTAGTACCAACAGTAATGCTCTTCATAGGTTTGGGGTCTGCCGCTGATAAATCAATCCCTAATGAGTTGGCTTGGACGGTAGGCTGAGGAGGCGTTACAGCAGAAGAAGCCGCAGGGTTAATTCGTGCCATAGGCTGCGCAGCCCCCGATGCAAGAACACCTGATTCTGTCACCGCAAGAACATCACCTTGTAATCGCCTCACTTTATTATTAAGAGAGTTAATTTCATAAATTTGATTTTCAACTTTACCCGTCAATTGACGGATTTGATTTTCCATTTCTTGCATACGAATTTCTATTTGCGCTCTGGATGGGTTAGCATAAACAGGATTATCTTGCGCCCAGCTATATGATGTTCCGCCCATTAGCATGACCATCATAGAAGAAAGGCACAAAAGAGAACCCTTCCGTGCCTTTGAAATTTTATTTGAATTACTCATCTTCTTAATTAACACGTGTGCGCGTTCTTCTGTTTTGTGACCAGCTTTGGTATCCATCACCCACAACAAGTGGCTGTTCTTTACCGTATGAAATTGTACTGATGCGTGACGGATCAACACCAACTGCAATCATGTAGTTTTTAACCGCGTTCCCACGACGGTCACCCAAGGCAATGTTATACTCACGCGTTCCACGCTCATCCGCATGACCTTCGATTGTAATATTCAAATTAGGATATGTATTCAACCAACGGGCTTGTCCTTCAACAACAGTGCGCGCTTGCGATGTTAATGTTTGTGAATTTGTTTCAAAGAAAATCAAATCACTACCTGCTTGCGCCGCTAAATCTGCTTGCGTTCCAGGAAGAGTTGATCCCTCAACACCGCCAACAGAAGATGTACCATAGTCACCGCCCATCGTACCGTCACCAACAACAGTTCCTTGGTTTAAGTCAGCAGGCTGTCCTATTGTCATGCCATCAGAGTCGCCTAAATCTTTCTTAGAAGAACATGCGGTCAGCACCAAAGGAATGAGGGCAATCATGAGTAGTGAAGAATAGTTTTGACATATGCGCATAGCGTTAAGCTCCTTTAAATATAAGCGTCATTATTACGATTCTATTTTTACTCCGTTCACAGAGTCATGACAAGGGGCATCATAACATTACCCCCGTTTATTCAGATTTTAGCCTTAATTCAAACTGCTTTTTATTTCATTTAACAGCAATATAGCCTCTTGTTGGTCATCAAAATTGGGTACTAAATCTATATAGTCTTCTAAACTATCCATCGCGGCCTTTACTTGATGCGTGCGGGCATACAAAACCCCTGCATCAAACAATAAGCGATATTCTTTTGGATCCAGCAATTGCATAATATTAATTGTTTTAATCGCGCCAAAATAATCTTCCGCTTCAATCTGGCGAAGCTTAATATTATTTTGCATACGGATAATAATTTCACGGCGCAAAGCCGGCTCGTAATACCCCACAGACAGCTCTGCATGCTCCCCGATAAGTTGTTTAATCATCAAGCGTAAGTCATGAGCCTCTAATATTCTACAATCATTGAAGGGATCTAGTAAAATACGCTCCCCGTCTTTTTCGATGCGGCATACAACATGAGCAGGAAAGCTTAAGGCTTCTATGTTCCATCCTTGCGCCAACCCCACATGAATATAAATCAACGCGATTGAAACAGGCATACCCTTGCGCCGCTCAACAACACGAATAAGGTCAACATTCTGCAAATCTTCATAGGTTTCGGTATCACCGCGATAATCATGTTTATCTAAAATGATGTGCTTGAGTGCCACGATTTGTGTTGCGGCAGAGTCCTCTGCGCCCTCATTCAGCAATGCGTCATAGCGCACCTTAACTTCTTCGCATAATTTCTTGAAATGATTTTGATAGCGTTCAATGGATTTAACATCTCCTTGAATGGCCGAAATTAATAAGGCCGCCTCAACCAAGTCCACATCAGCGTCATTAATTTCGCCCATGACTTCTAAACGATTTAAGAAATCATTTGTCATTAATTGTAATATTGATCTTCTATACGGGGCGTATTGTCTGGCACGGTACGCGCAGGCACATCATATGCTTCAACGGGCGCGGTATTCACATTACTTGATGATACGGGGTCATAATTTTCTGGCACATTATAAATAGGGTTACTATCTTGCGGCTGAAGTTGCGTTGGCTGATTAGATATAGGTGCTGTTTGTTTGTCCGCGACCAATGGCTCTCCCGCTAGCTTCACGTAGCTAATTACTTGCTTCACACCAGAGATAGTCCGCGCCGTTTCAATCACACGATTAAGCTCCGCTTGATTTTGCGCTACGCCCATCAAGTACACAACGCCCTGAACAGTATCAATGGAATAATTGATAGATTGAACGCCTCTATCCAGCGTAATAGAGCCGCGTAAACGAGACGTAATCCACGCATCTTTAACAAAGCCAGTAACTCCTTCACTATCAGCAACACGAATTTCATTAATAACTTGAGTGACGCCTTTAACTTGCCACGCCAAGCGTACCGCTTCCACGCGATGTTCAGGATTTTGCACAACACCTGTTAGTAAGACACGCCCTTGATTAATTGTCGTGCTCAACTTCTTAAAGGCGATTACGTCATATTGAAACCACGCTTCATTTATACGTAGCTTGATAGTTGTATCACTCACAGCGCGATTAATACCGCCTTCTTGCGCAGCGGAAATACCCGTGACCGCAGCCGCGCCCGTTGCCATCCCTAAGACCGTACAGCCTTGAAGAGATAAAGCGGATAAACAAAGTGTTGTCAGTGTAAAATATCGAATCATAAGAGTATTATGCCTTTCCTTACCATGCGTTGTCTAGATGATGTATTTGAGGCACACCAAATTTAGACGGTAACACCACCAACACATCAAAGCGAAACTCGTTTTGGGTTAAGTTTTTTTGGCTTATATAATAAGACGCAGAATTTGTAATACGCCCTTGCGCTTTGGGCGTCACGCTTTCCAAACCTTGCGCAACATCGGGGCGTGCCTTCACCTCAACAAAGGCAATCATATTATCTTTTTGGGCAATAAGGTCAATCTCACCATATTTGGTTTTATAACGCGTTTCTAAAATCTTATACCCTTTGAGACGCAACCAAGCATTCGCTACTTTCTCCGCATAAAGCCCCTTATCATATGTTTTAGATTTTTGCTTTAACGAACGGCTCATAGGGCTCCCTATTTTTTATCACTCGCGATTTTGAGCGCCAATGTGTAAATCGTCTTGCGGGGCTTGCCCGTGGCTTGCGATACCATCTCTGCCGCATCGCGCACAGACATGCTTTTAAGTGCAGATAGAATTTGCTTTTCAATACTTTCGGTTGAAATAAGCTCCGCCACCGCACAGCCAAGCGTGACAACAATTTCACCCTTGGGCGCACCAACTTTGGTATAATGCACAATCAAATCAGAGAGTGTTCCACGCTGTACTTCTTCATACATTTTCGTTAATTCACGCACAACCGCCGCTTGGCGATCGCCCAGCGCAATACGCATATCTTGCAAGCTATCAATCAAACGTGGGCCTGTTTCATAGATAATTAAACTACCTGGTGCGGCTTCCCACTTTTTCAAGGCCGCTTGACGCGCGGTTGTTTTGGGTGGCAAGAACCCAAGAAAGGAAAACTGATCCGTTGGCAAACCCGATAATTGTAGCGCAGGCAGCGCCGCATTTGGCCCCGGTACGGAGGTAATATAAACCCCGCCAGCCACCGCATCACGCACCAATTTATACCCAGGGTCAGAAACAAGGGGCGTGCCCGCATCGCTCAACACGGCAACAGACTTTCCTGTTTTTACAGCAATGATTAAATTTTCACGCTGGTGATCGGTGCTGTGGTCGTTATAAACCTGCATCTTTTTCTTAAAGCCATAAGCATTCATTAACTTGCCCGTTACGCGTGTATCTTCACAAATAATGATATCCACCGAGGATAAAACATCCAGCGCCCGAAACGTAATATCACGCAAATTTCCAATGGGCGTTGAGACAAGATAAAATCCAGGTTTCATCACATTAGGTTGAGGTTCAGAATGTTTCATAGGAGGGCGATCTTTCATCATAGTGTCACGCAAATCTTTGCGCTTTACCTCCATCGTCGAAAAACGCTGTGGCATTTGAGTTTGTTTTTGTGTAGGGTCGCAAAAGGTATCAGACATAACAATTAAAAATATCAGGTTTAAAATAAAAGACCATGAGAAACATGACAAATAGAAAACTTATCCCGCTTCTCCCGCTGCTTTTAATTGTTTTAATTGTTAGCGCCTGCGCCCCCATGACACAAACTGGCAATACAGGGCCTTGGGGACAACAAACCCCAACACCCCCAAGCGAGCCTGTCAGTATTGATCCACCAACACGCGAAACGACACAAGTTACAACGCCTTCTAAAAAACCACCGCGTCAAGATACCTACCCAGCGGTTAACGTCGCTCTTCTTTTACCTTTGTCTGGGCAACATGCCACCTTAGGGCAATCTATGTTACAAGGCGCGCAATTGGCCTTATTTGAAATGGGTTATTCAAAATTCAACCTTATGCCGCGCGATACACAAGGTACAGCGCTAGGCGCATCAAATGCCGCCGCGACAGCGATCAACGAAGGCGCACAAATTATCCTTGGCCCCCTATTCGCAGATTCCGTGCGCGCGGTAAAACCTGTTGCCAAACAAAGTAATATAAACATCATCGCCTTTTCAACCGATTGGACATTGGCGGATAACTCTACTTTCCTTATGGGCTTCATGCCGTTCTCACAAGTGGATAGGGTTGCTAAATACGCCTTACAAAAAGGCATTGTTAATTTCGGACTCATCGCCCCGTCTGACACCTACGGCAATGCCGTTGCAGGTCAATTTAATGACGTTGTTTTAAAAAATGGCGGACAAATGACAAAGTCTATCCGCTACGCCGCCAATGATGCGGGTGTCATCCAACAAATAGCCGCGTGGAAACCAGCCAGTGGAACACAACCAGATATCCAAGCAGTCTTTATGCCCGTCGGCGGCAGTGCCACGGATATGATTGCCAGCACATTAAGTTATAATGACCTCTCCCCTTCTGCAGTGCGTCGTTTAGGCACAGGTTTATGGGATGATCCACGTATTGCCAATCAACCCAATTTACAAGGCGGATGGTTCGCCGCACCTTCCCCGCAAATGCGTCGTATGTTTGAACAAAAATATGCATCCAATTATGGAACAAAACCTGCGCGTCTTGCCACATTGGCTTACGACGCAACGGCATTAGCGGGTGTATTGGCGAAGAACGGCTTTTCACAAGGCGGCACACCCAATTACAGCTTCAATGCCATCACAAACCAAAATGGATTTTCAGGAACAGACGGTATCTTTAGATTTAAATCAAACGGTATCATTGAACGCTCCCTTTCAATCTTAGAAATTCGCAACGGCGCGTTTGTTGAAATAGACCCCGCCCCGCGCCGTTTTTAAGCCTTCTGTATAAAATGGGATAAACTTATCCCCAGAGTGTGGACAATAAAGGGATAAATAATCCATAATGCCCTATGCGATTCTGTCGCAACCCATTATAATTTGTATTAAATGAATCGGTGTACTCTATGCGACTAAAGTCGTTTACAGCCAAAACTACGAAAGAAGCAATGCAAATGGTTCGTGAAGAACTAGGGGAAGAGGCCGTTATTGTGGCCACACGTGAAGAAAGAAACGCGGCAGGCGGTATGAGCGTGCACATCACGGCGGCTGTGGAAAAAGATGGGGGTTATTCCAACAACACACCCTATTCAGACAAAGCAGCGCCAGAATCCCTCCCAAACGAAGACTGGCTTTATGCCGAAGATGATAACGAAGCCATGGTTATCGAAGAAGTTACCGAGACATTGTTGCGTCACACTGTCCCTGATGAAGTATTGGAACAAATCGTCTCTTGCGCCTCTGTGTTAGGGATAGATGAGCCTCGCTTGGCGATGCTGTCTTCTATTGAAAGCTTATTTAGATTCGCCCCTATCCCAGCGGATGCGCCGTATAAAAAGCCAATTATCTTAATCGGACAACCTGGTGCGGGTAAAACACTGGCAGCGGCAAAATTGGCGGCACGCGGCGCGTTAAGCGGTTTGAATGTATCCATGATTACCACCGACACCGAACGCGCAGGCGGCGTAGAGCAACTACAAGCCTTTACCAAGCTGTTAAATATTGATTTAAAAATTGCCGATAGCTTGCCTGCTTTAAAAGAGCTTCTCCTTCAACTCTCTAACGCGGATCAAATTATTATCGACACAGCAGGCACAAACCCGTTTGATCCCGAAAGTGTAAAAACACTCGCCAGACTTATTGGTGCAGGGGATCTTGAAGCAATTATGGTGATGCCCGCAAATACCCACGCCGAAGAAGCCGCAGAGGTGGCGCAAATATTTAGTGATATCGGCGCACGACGCCTTTTACCCACACGGGTGGATGTCGCACGCCGCTTAGGCAGCTTGTTATCTGCCGCCTATAAAGGCAATTTAAGCTTTTGTGATGTATCTGGAACGGCGCGTGTTGCCGACGGGTTATCCCAACTCACGTCAAAAAGATTAACTCAGCTCTTGATGCCACGCGCACAAACAGCGAAGATGTTAAAAGAAAAGAAAGCAGGATAGGATATGTCTGACGCCAACCCTAAAAATGAAGAAACCAAAAACGCGATGGACGGCAGTAAGCCAGCCCATCCTACTTACAGGCAAGGCAAGAATGTTATTGCCGTAGCCAGTGGTAAGGGCGGCGTTGGTAAAACATGGTTTTCCATTACCCTCTCTCATGCCTTAGCCAGACAAGGCAAAAAAGTCCTCCTCTTTGATGGTGATTTAGGATTAGCTAATATCGACGTGCAACTTGGCCTGATGCCGAAACGTGATTTGAATGATGTTATTCGCGGACGCTTGGGCTTAGATAAAGTCATACAACGATTTGAAGGTGGTGGATTTGATATTATCGCGGGGCGTTCGGGCCAAGCGTCATTATCTGCTCTTCCCTCCCAACGCCTTACAATGTTACGCGATCAAATCTTAGATGTAGCCAATCAATATGATGTTGTTATTCTTGATCTTGGCGCGGGTGTTGACCGTACGGTACGTATGCTCTCTGCTTGTGCGGCGCGGACTTTATTGGTGACAACAGATGAGCCAACTTCCCTAACGGATGGTTATGCCTTCATCAAGCTTGGCTCTGCTGCTGGCATGTCAAAAAATGTGGGTATTGTTGTTAACCAAGCCACCAGCCAGACCGAAGGTGAAAAAACTTATAAAACTTTACTAAAAGCTTGTGAGAATTTCCTACGCTTAACACCGCCTTTAATCGGGATGGTGCGTCATGATAGAAAAGTGAAAGAAACAATCCGCCATCAAAAACCTATTTTGATACGCTCCCCTGACGCCGATGCCGCAATGGATGTAGAAAAAATTGCGGATATTATTGCCAGTGACCTCTCCAAAAGACGTAAAAAAGCCGCACAATCTGCTTAATCTATTTTATACAGAAGACAACACGGGGACAACATGCGGAGCAACACGCACTTTATTACCGATATTTTAAAGCTTTTGTGGCATAATAGCGTTTATGAGTAGTAGTTCAGGCATAACATCCCCCGTTCAAGGCGCTATCAAGGGAAACCAAGGCAATGGCGGGCAATTGGCGCAGATTATCAAACTGCCCGCGACCCTACAAAACAATCCCAAAGCCGTTCGTTTAGAAGGGCAAGTCGTGTCTCAAAACACGCAAAATAATACCGCCACTGTTAAAACCGAATATGGTGATATTCAAATCCGCATCAAGGGCAATCGCCAGCCACAAAACGGACAGCGTGTTGAGCTTGATATTCCCGCAGGACGCCCTCCGCAAAAAGCAGAAGTGCGCGCCGCGCCTCAACAAAATACAGCACAAAATACTGGACAAACAACACAGACGAATACGCAAACACAAAACACATCTGTGCAACCTAATCGAGTTGATGTGCAACCCATTAAGACGGGGCAACCATCACAAAGCAACGCATCCGCTCCGCCACAACAACAGCAAGCGGTCAATATTAAACAAGCGCTTCCCACTGTTATTCAAGAAGCGTTGACCACTGCGCGCCCCGTAACGCAAACGTCACAAGCGCCGCAAATATTAGCGCCCGATGTGACCGTTCGGTTAATATCTGTTCCCCCCGCCACGGCCAATAACATTGCGCAACAATTCATCCAAAGCTTGCCACCACCGACGCAAAGCTCTTTAGGACAAAATGCTTTAGCGCAAAATCTAAGCGCCGCATTACCCCCAACAACGCCGTCATTGTCCCCGCCCGTATTAAACGCAACAAGCTCAACGCTCACTTTACCATCAACCACGATACAATCCGCGCTCGTGACAAACACAGCCATACAAACGCCCATCGGGTTAAACCTAACAACACCGCAAACGGTTACGACTACGCTCAACAGCCTGAACCTGAATACCGCGCAAACCTTACAAACCAATCAAGTTTTAAATCCCTCATTTGCCAACCAAATAATCGGGCAACTCAACGGACAAGTCAGCACGTCAGCACAACCTGCGCCGTCTTCTGCCTCCCTCTCTGTTCAAAACGCAGGATTACAAAATACGCAAACGCTGAGCGCAACGCCGTTGAATTTTGATCCGAATAACCCAACCCTACAAACGTCATCACGCGTCCCTCAGATTGATATCCAAGTTATAAAAGTCACACCGCCCAATGTGGCCTTAACAGTGCCACCTGAAAATGGTATCGCGCCAAAAGCCGTTCCAGCTTTAACGCAATTCCCTGCTCTCACCGCAGGCACAAACACCGCCACCAGCGTCACAGCGCAAGTCACCGGATTTACGAACGGCAACCTACCCCTTCTTACAATCCAAGGCGTTGGCGGGCAACTGACGCAAAGCTTCGTCTTACAAAATCCTAATACCAATTTACAATTAGGATCACAGTTACAAATCATCCCCAAAGGCACCGCGCCCCTTGTTGCCTTACCGCCCCTCGCGATGAAGGGATTAGCAAACCCCCTCCTCCAAGGATTTCAATGGCAAGCAATAGATGATTTATACCAAGCGTTACAAACATCCAGCCCAGCGCAAGCCGCCTCCTTAGGGCGCAGTCTGCCCAATGCGGGAACACCAAGTCAGCTGGGCGCGGCAGGATTAATGTTCATTGCCGCCGTGAAATCAGGCAATTTTGATATGGTCTTAGGCGACAAAAAAATTGACCTCCTACAACGTATCGGACGCGGTGGAACAATGGACAGCCTGACCCAAGCACCGAGAGCAGGCGGCGCAGAGCCAGCCGTACAAAGCGATTGGCGCGCCGTTCCCCTCCCTATGTTTTGGGAAAATGAAATTCATAAAATCACGCTATTCACCCGAAAAGAAGGCGATGATGGCCAAAAAGAAAATCAGAATAATGGCTCAACACGCTTTATTTTTGATTTATCCCTAACCCGCATGGGCGATATACAAATTGATGGACTGATAAAAGAGAGCCGCCTTGATTTAGTTTTACGCACGGAGAACTCTTTTAGCGAACCCATGCAACAAACAATGCGCCAAGCCTACAGCGCCGCGCTCGGTCATACAGATTTAACAGGTGATCTAAAATTCCAAGGCTCCACCGACAACTGGATACATGTGTTAGAACAAGAAACGCAGTTGGGGGTTAGTATTTAGGACTAACAAGAACTGGTGCTATTTGCTTACCAAACACAGGTATTCCAATCACTTCCGTTTTTTGTAAAAGAAAACCACTCTCATCCAATAATAGTGCTGTGAAAAGGCCATTATCCCTATTTGAATCATAAGAAGTATAATTTCTTTCTAAAGTGCTGCCATCACCATTAAATATAGTAACAAGCATTGGAGCGTTATTCCGAACCGTTTCAATGTCAGACGAAGTGTAATCTGTTTGAAAAACACAGCCTGCGCTATTATTTGATACTGTAGGCACTCTAGTTTGAACATCACTATTACCATTATAAAAGGAGGGATAAATCGCCCTTACGCTTACTGGGTCATCACTTTCATAAATAACGCTTTCAGGATTTTCTTCTAAGATAATGCCCCCATCATCGTTATAGCACGTTAACGTTGACTTAGACTCAGGAGTGTACCCTGCGTCGTTCAGGCTCTCTTCTAAGGTCGGCGACATAACTTGATAAGTCATGAAGGCAAAAGGTAATATTCCCGCCCCGCCCCACATCACAATATTCTTTACGTTTTTAAACATACACTCTTTTAAATAAAAATATTTATTATGTCAATAAAAATCTAAGGCTTTTCCTTTCGTCGAAACCCCTCAATACCAATTTCATCCAGCTCGCGAGACTCTTTGTTTGTAATCTCATCGGCCTCTTCTTCTTTACGGCGCTCGTTCACGATTTCAATTCTTTTTTGTTCCGCAAAGGCAACGCGCACCTCTTCTTGGGCTTTTTCTAAATGGACTTCTAAGTTTTTGATTTCAACATCAATGCGCTCAACATCATTGCGCACCGCATTCTCAAAACGCCCATAAAAATCACGCGTCTCCAGGGTCAGATTATCATCCAGCGCTTTACGCTCTCTCTCTAATCGAGCCAATAGTTCAGATTTTTTAGTTTCCAATACTTCAACTTGGCGATAAATATCCGCCAAAACTTTTTGCTTTTCATCAACTTCATGTTTGCGCAGACGTATAAGCGAATTTAAATCAGCCATATCAAACGCCGTCATGCGCGCAAGCGCGAGGACGCTTCAGCATTAAATTTAAATCACGCATGCCATCACACATTATCGTTCCTCACATACGGCAAGCCCAAACATTTGGCGAGCATTTCAAAACCTTCTTCAATACTGGTACATTCTTCTTTATCTTGACGCAGAAACTCTTCTAACAGAGGATAACGCATGATGGCTTCGTCCACCTCGCCGTCACTCCCCTTTCGATACGCGCCAAGGCGGATAAGTTCTTCCATATCTTCATAACGGCTGACCAACTTTTTGGCTTTTGTCACCAAAATATTTTGTTCAGGCGTTAAACATTTTGGCATGGAGCGGGAGACAGAGCGCAAGACATCAATCGCAGGATAGCGTCCCCGCTCTGCAATTTTACGATCCATCACAATATGTCCATCAATAATACCCCGCACCGCATCGGATATCGGCTCGTTATGATCATCCCCCTCAACCAAGACAGAGAACAGCCCCGTGATAGAGCCCTCCCCTTGTTGCCCAGGCCCTGCCCGCTCCAACAATCGCGCCAGCTCTCCAAAGGTCGTCGGCGGATAGCCTTTCGATGTGGGGGGTTCTCCCGCGCTTAACCCAATCTCACGTTGCGCCATGGCAAAGCGCGTGACACTGTCCATCAAACATAAAACTTTATTGCCTTGCTGACGGAAATATTCTGCCGTCGCCATGGTGGTATAGGCAGCTTGGCGGCGCATCAGCGCAGGTTCATCCCCCGTCGCCACAATCACGACGGAGCGTTTCAGCCCCAGCTCCCCCAAATCATCCTCTAAAAATTCTTGCACCTCACGACCACGTTCCCCCACCAACCCAATAACCGACACATCGGCCTCGGTGTAACGTGCCATCATCGACATGACGACGGATTTACCCACGCCAGACCCCGCAAAAATCCCCATCCGTTGCCCTTGGCAAGTTGAGAGGAAGCTGTTAATCACGCGCACGCCCAAATCTAATTTCTCGCCAATGCGTTGACGCGCATGGGGGGGCGGTGGTTTATTACGCAGTGGGATGGGCGTTCCGCCTTGCACTAATGGGCCTTTGCCATCAATCGGCTCCCCCAGCGCATTAATCACCCGTCCCAACCAACGCTCATCAGGGCAAATGCTCGGTTCAGTCTCTTGGATAATTGCGGGACACCCCAGCCCCACGCCCTCAAGCTCACCAAAGGGCATTAGTAAGGCACGCTCGTTTTGAAATCCAATGACCTCGCAAGGGACAATTCGCCCCTCATGCGGGCGCAGATTAACACGCGCGCCAATGGTCAAGTTCTGCCCAAACCCCGCAATCTCAACCAACAACCCCAAAATCTTGGTCACACGGCCATAGACCTCATGGTCATTAATCGGCGTAATCGACGCCAAAGCTTTTTGAGTGAGTCTATCCATCCCTATAGTGTAGCGTGATTTGGCAATAATTTAAGTCTATTTTTTATTGACATAAATTATTTGTTATTTTAAGTTTATTCCATGAGAGACTATTCTGATGAAGAACTGGACGTAATTGGAAAAACCTGCCCGCTCATTAAAGCTTGGGGAGAAGCGAGTGAGCAAATGCGCGACACTACGCAAGAATTCCAAGCTTTGGTTGCCTTAAAAAAGGCAAACCCTATAGCCGTAAACCTTGCCTTAGAGTTTGCTCAAGGATTTCAGGCTTTTTTAATCTCTAATAATGAACCCACCCAAGTTAATGTAGACCACCCCAGCCATCCTATTCAGAGATTGGCAGGGGTGCAAATGCTCAGTAGTATTTTGCAGTGTTATTAATAACATATAAGAGCTTGATACACCTTTCTTGAAATGCTTCTCACTCACTCCCCATAAAATTAACTTTTGTTAACTTTTGCAAAATGTGTTAACCTTTATTAATAATAGTTAATTTTTTCATTTTTATACGGGGAACATAAAATGCGTGTTTTATTAGTCGAGGACGACAGCTCAACAGCAAAATCAATTGAATTGATGTTAAAATCAGACGGTTATGTCGTTGATACAACCGATTTAGGCGAAGATGGCCTAGAAATCGGTAAAATCTATGATTACGACATTATCATTTTGGATTTAATGCTTCCAGACATGGATGGCTATGATGTTCTAAAGAACTTCCGCGCATCAAAGATTGATACGCCAATCCTCATCCTTTCTGGCCTAACCGAACTAGACAATAAAATCAAAGGCCTAGGGTATGGCGCTGATGATTACCTTACGAAACCATTTGATAAGCGTGAACTTATGGCGCGTATCCAAGCGATTGTCCGCCGTAGCCAAGGACACGCACAAAGCACGATTGAAACGGGCAGTGTTATCGTGAATCTGGATAGCCGCACCGTCACTGTGGGCGGTCAACCGCTTCACCTTACAGGTAAAGAATATGGCATTATCGAGTTGTTATCATTAAGAAAAGGCTCAACATTAACTAAAGAAATGTTCTTGAACCATCTCTATGGCGGTATGGATGAGCCTGAGGTTAAAATCATTGATGTGTTCATCTGCAAATTGCGTAAGAAAATTGAGTTGATGAACGATGGTGAAAGCCATATTGAAACCGTTTGGGGTCGCGGGTACGTTATGCGTGAACCACAAGGCGATGCAAAAGCGGCTTCCGCCTAACAACTCATCCGCTACATTAAC
>CALDHI010000061.1 GCA_937941545.1 uncultured Alphaproteobacteria bacterium | reverse complement strand
CCAAGGATTTCACCACCCCCGCGAAGCTCCAAATCCTTCTCCGCAATCACAAAGCCATCTTCGGTTTCACGCATAATGGTCAAGCGCTCTTTGGCTGTTTGCCCCAACCCAGCGGCATAGACGAGAAAGCAAAAGGACTTTGTCGCGCCGCGTCCCACACGCCCGCGAAGCTGATGCAGTTGGGAGAGGCCGAAGCGCTCCGCCTGTTCAATCACCATAATGCTGGCGTTAGGCACATTCACGCCCACCTCAATTACCGTGGTGGCAACAAGGATTTTAATCTCGTTACGCGCAAAGGCGCTCATGATTTCGTCTTTTTCGGCGGGCTTCATCCGACCATGTACCAATCCAACTAAATCACCAAAGCGCTCTTTCAATATATCATAACGCGCCTCGGCGGCTTGCAGGTCTAATGTCTCATTCTCTTCCACCAGTGGGCAAACCCAGTAAGCTTGCGCGCCTGTTTCCATTTGACGTGCGATGGCATCGACCATGGTCTCAACCTTTTCTTTAGGAAGCAGGCGCGTATCCACAGGCGTCCGCCCTGGCGGTTTCTCATCAATACGGCTCACCTCCATATCCCCATAGGCGGTGAGGGTCAGCGTACGCGGAATAGGGGTTGCGGTCATAACCAGCACATCCGTGCCTTTGGTTTTTTGCGATAAGGCAAGGCGTTGATGCACGCCGAAACGATGTTGCTCATCTATCACGGCTAAGCCTAAATCTTTAAACTTGATGGTATCTTGGAACAGCGCGTGCGTGCCGATGACCACTTGCGCGTCGCCATTTTCAATTTTTTCTAATATTGCCTTACGCTCTTTACCTTTGTTACGTCCTGTTAGGCAGATATAGGTCACGCCTGCGGCCTCCAGCCATTCGCCAAAGCTTTCTTCATGTTGACGGGCGAGGATTTCCGTTGGTGCCATGATGGCGGCTTGTGCGCCGTTCTCAACGACATTCATCATCGCCAAGGCGGCTACAATGGTTTTACCGCTCCCCACATCGCCTTGCACAAGGCGAAGCATTTTCTCTGGGACAATCATATCCGCATGAATTTCTTCAAGCACGGTCTTTTGTGCGCCCGTTAAATCAAAGGGCAAGATATCAAGTATCTTTTGCTTCATCGCGCCTGTTGGCTTCCACGCTCTACCATTTAATTTGCGTTGGTGCAGACGTACTAGGGCAAGGGACAGCTGATTGGCGAGAAGCTCATCATAGGCAAGGCGCTCCCGTGCGGGGTGTTCTGGTGATAACCCAAACTCATCGTCTAAATTGTGAAGCTGCTTAATCGCCTCGCTCCAATCAGGCCATCCCTGCTTTTTCTTGTGTGCCGTGTCCAGCCATTCAGGCAGAGGAGGGGCAATGCTCAACGCACCCGCAATCGCTTTTTTTATGGTCTTGTTGGTGATGCTGGCCGTAAGCGCATAGATAGGTTCAACCGTTTCAATGGAGGTGCGTTCATCAGGTAAACCCATCATATCAGGATGCACCATCTGTATCTTGCCTTGGTAATGCTCAATCTTGCCGCTAATGACGCGCACTTCACCGATGGGCAATTGCTTGGTAATCCAATCTTTATTGGCGTTAAAGAAGATAATATCAAGCGTGCCTGTCTTGTCGGTCGCCGTAACGCGGGACGGCAAGCCCCGACGCGCGGCAAAATTATGCTTCTCAATACACACATCAAGGGTTGCGATTTTACCGTTCGGTGCGTCTTTGATATCAGGGGAAAACCTGCGATCAATGAAATCAATTGGCTTGTGATGTAATACATCAATGACTTTGCCACCGCGTACCAGCTTTTCAATGAGTGGCGCAGATTTAGGCCCCACCCCTGGCAGGGTATTGATGCTTCTAAACAGCGGGTCTAATTCAAACGGACGTGACATTATTTTTTCAGTTTTATAGATTTACCAAGCTTAAACGCATAGTTACTGATGCCAATTAAGAAGAAGCCTAGAATGATTAAAGCAATTGGCCATCCTGCTATATCGGCGAAATACTCTTGCGTGAAATAACCAAGGAATCCTAGTAAAGCGAGTGTCGCGATCGCCAATAAAAAGCGGCTTTGAAGTTTAACGCTAATCATCATCATTTGAATGGCTGCGACTAAGGTGATTAAATCAATATAAGGTTTACCTTCAACTAGGTCGTAAAGACAGACAAAGAATAGGCTTGAGCCAATGACATATAGCCCGCTGGTGTAGGCCGCACGGCTTCTGTTTTGTAGATGAAAGCCCAATACCAGAAGCGTAATGGCAATAATGACGCCACTTAATGCACCAGATATTCCTACGTCCAGCATAAAGTTCTCAACGGCATAGATATAGCCCATGAAGCCAATTGCAAACCAAAATGGTGCTATGATGTGATGCTTCGTTCTCAAAGTATAATAAGCAAAAATCATCATTGAGATACCCATCACAAGGCTAATCCAATCAATAGAAACACCAACGCGCTCGAGTAGTGGGGATATGGACGCATTGAAAAAAGCATAAGCAATAAACAATAAGGTAGTACTTTTAAGCTTAAAGTAAGGTAAGAAAAACTGAATGGCCAAAACACCAAAGACAATAATGGAAGCTAACTGAGCGTCATTTCCATCGCCGTATTCCTTTAAAAATATAAACATGCCTGTCGGTAACATAAACGCACTGATAAGGTAAAATGGCGATATTAGCTTTTTGAGGTTTTCCTCTTTTGTGAAAATATACGCCATGATGTAAGCGCAGAGGCCAGAGCCGTATGTAATGAATACGCGAGCAAGACTGCCCAAATCATCCCAAATCATGCCGACAAATAAAATAAGGCCGCCAAAAATAAAGGCCGCGCCTAAATATCCAAAAAGATTGGTTATCCATTTAGAGTCTTTTTCTTGCGACGATTTATTGTTTTGAAATTCTTTAATGTCTTTAATTGAAATATCAAATTTTTCAATTAAATCATAAATTGTGTTTAGGGCGCTGTCTTTAGATGTTGTGATGTCACTCATGCTTAATCCTCACGCACCCAACCTAAGAATTTAGCATCATAATATCTATAGTTGTTCTCTTGAGGTATGGAGATACTGCGACTACCTTTTTTAATAGAGACGCTATTTTTATATCCTCCAACAAAAATCTCACTCATAAAGCTACGATTACGATACCGTTCATATTCAAATGTATACCCATCAGGACTGGTCAATGAGGTGAATATTTCTTGAGTACCAAAGTCTTTGATTAAGAGGTCAGATTGATTTGTATTGTCTTTCAAAACAGGTACATTTAATTCAGTTAGCTCATTGGTGTTGGCGTTATAGACGAACACTTTCGGTGTACGTAGATAGTAAGAATTTTGATTACTGTTAGGATTTTGAAAGCTATATAAAACACGATTATCTTCAACATAGACTTTGTGGGCATTGTTGTAGTTATTCCCTGTCGTGAAGATGACGCTATGATTTGGCGTGGCAACAGTGATGCTACTGAAGAATTGAATGGCTGCAAATAATAACGCCATAATCAGAGGCAGGCTTAGTCCTGCAATTAAAACACCGTTTTCTTTGAAAAACTCTTTCATTTTGCTCATCTCCTGTTTAAAAACTAAGTAATGTTAGATGATAGTATAAACCAGCGCCAGAAAAAACAAAAACAACTGATTTTCCGGTCGTGGCATCGTGGCACAAAGGAAATGGATCAAATTATGGGCAGTTTCGCTAATGATTTTGTTCCTAGCTTCTCCACAGCATACCTTGCTTTATTTGAAGAAGTGTTGGAAAACTCTGACCCAGAGCTTTATGACTGGATATGCGGAAGATGCCCGCCCCCCGCAAACAAAGTAAACGCCGTATTAACCCAATTGTTAGACTATGATTATGCCACAAAACGCAGCCGAGGAAGTGACGAAGCCAAATTCTGATACACCCGTATATCAGGGCAATGTTGTTTATGGCGCGCCAGAAGGACAAGATGCACGCTATTTAGCAGATAAAGCGCGTACCCTTTCTAAATCACAAAAGATACTCACGCATATTGCCTTGGATGATACACGAGCGGAGACGCTTAAAGACTTGCTCGCGTTTTTTGCGCCTGATGTGCAGATTATTGATTTCCCTGCATGGGATTGTCTTCCCTATGACCGTGTGTCGCCAACAAACGATATCGTCTCACGCCGTGTGTCTGCCTTGGCAGATTTATTAAGCTGGCAGGTTGATAATAAATATCTACCCCGTATCCTAATTACCACCGTCAATGCGGCCTTTCAAAAAGTCACGCCCAAAGAAGTCCTTAAAGACGCCAGTTTAATTGCGCATAAAGGCGGAACACTGGATATAGAACAACTGCAAAGTTTTCTTGTGACGAACGGCTATATGCGTACCGATACCGTGCGAGAAGCAGGGGAGTTTGCGATACGCGGCGGGATTATTGATGTATTCCCGCCCTCATACGAAAACCCAGTGCGAATTGATTTGTTCGGGGATGATATAGAATCCATCCGTGCCTTTGATGCTATGACGCAACGCACCGTGGATAAGCTGGAAAGCTTTACGCTTCAACCTGTGACAGAGTTTTTCTTGGATGAGGACTCTGTTACGCGCTTTCGTAAGAATTACCGTGAAGCGTTTGGGACTGTGCGTACAGATGACCCTTTATACACCGCCATCAGCGAAGGGCGTCGTTATAATGGGATGGATCATTGGTTGCCGTTCTTCTTTGAACAAAACCTTGTGAGCCTGTTTGAATATGTCTCTAACACCGAAATCATCTTAGACGCGCAAGTTCAAGCCGCCGCTCAGGAACGCCTGAGCCAAATCAAAGATTTCTATGAAGCGCGTAAAACATTAGAGACCGCCAATGCGGCTGTGAAGAAAAGCAAGAAGGGCAGTGATGTGTCCATGACGGGAGCGGTGTACCATCCGCTGGCCGTGAGTAGCTTATATATCAGTGACTTGTCTATATTGGATAAAACCTTCCAATTGTCCTCGTTTAAAGCGCCAGATGATGCGTTTGAAGCAGGGGGAAAGAAGGGACGTGACTTTGCCGATATCCGCGCCATCCCTGATGCTAATGTCATGCAGGAAGTCCACGCCCATATCGTGAAAGCGCAAAGCGCAGGGCAAAAGGTCGTCATTGCTAGTTACAGTGAAGGCGCAAGAGACCGTCTTAAAATCATGCTGAAAGAGGCAGGGTTTAACCGTATTAAAAATTGCCACAGCCAAAAAGAGATACAAGCCCTTAAGAAAGATGAGCTAGGCATTGCTATCCTTGCACTAGAAAATGGCTTTGTTAGTGATGATTTGATGGTCATTAGTGAGCAGGACATCTTAGGAGACAGGCTAGCGCGTAAAACCAAACGCACGAAGAAGTCTGATAATTTCCTAACCGAAGTGTCCTCATTGGATGTAGGAGATTTGGTTGTTCATTTAGATCACGGTGTAGGACGTTTTGAGGGCTTAGAGACCTTGGATGCAGGAGGGCGGCTTCATGATTGTCTAAAGATCGTTTATGCAGGAGAGGACAAGCTGTTTGTCCCTGTTGAAAATATCGAGGTTCTCTCTCGCTTTGGTTCTGATAATGATGGGTTTAGCCAGTTAGATAAACTAGGCGGCGCTGGATGGCAGGCACGTAAGGCGCGGGTTAAGAAAGACCTGATGAAAATCGCTGACCATCTGATGAAGATTGCGGCGGCGCGTGTCTTGCGTAAGGGAGAGAAGCTCTCCGTTGACCCAAGTGAATATAACAAGTTCGCAGCGCGTTTCCCGTATAGTGAAACAGAAGACCAGCTCCGCTCAATTAATGCCGTCATAGAAGATTTGAATGGCGACCATCCAATGGACAGGCTTGTTTGTGGGGATGTAGGCTTTGGTAAGACGGAAGTTGCAATGCGCGCCGCACACGTTGCGGCTATGGCTGGTGCCCAGGTGGCTGTGGTTGTTCCTACAACGCTTCTTGCGCGTCAACATTACGCTGGGTTCACCAAACGTTTTGAGGGACTAGGGCTTCGTATAGGGCAACTTTCCCGCCTCGCCAGTGCTAAGGATATTGCCACCACAAAAGATGGTTTGCGTGATGGGTCAGTCAACATCGTGATAGGGACACACGCCATATTAGCCAAAGACGTCAAGTTCGCGCATCTAGGGCTTGTGATTGTGGATGAAGAGCAACGCTTTGGCGTGAAGCAGAAAGAGCGCCTGAAAGAGCTTAAGTCTGATGTGCATATATTAACCCTAACCGCGACACCTATCCCGCGTACCTTGCAGATGTCTTTGACGGGGGTAAAGGAAATGAGCCTGATTACGACGCCGCCCGTGGACAGGCTAGCCATTCGTACCTTCGCCTTGCCTTATGACCCTATGGTGATACGTGAGGCGTTAATGCGCGAGCATTACAGAGGGGGGCAAAGCTTCTATGTTGTGCCAAGAATTAAAGACTTAAAGATTATCGAAGATCAGTTGAATGAGCTAACGCCTGAACTGAAAGTCGTCACCGCCAATGGACAGATGACACCGACAGATCTCGAAAACCGTATGAGCGCCTTTTATGATGGGCAATATGATGTCTTACTGTCCACAACGATTGTGGAAAGCGGGCTAGATATTCCAACAGCCAATACTATGGTTGTGCATAGGGCGGATATGTTTGGTCTAGCGCAGCTTTACCAAATCCGTGGACGTATTGGACGCTCAAAGGTTAGGGCTTATGCTTACCTAACACATGACCCTAAGAAACAGCTTACGCCACAAGGCAAGAAGCGTCTGGAAGTTATTGAAACACTTGATACTTTGGGCGCTGGATTTAAATTGGCGTCACATGACATGGATATCCGCGGGGCAGGGAACTTGTTAGGAGAAGAGCAATCAGGCCATATCCGCGAAGTTGGGGTGGAGCTGTATCAACAAATGCTAGAAGAAGCCGTTGCGATGGCCAAGGCTGGCGTTGATATTGATGCAGACGATGCGCTGGAAGATAAGTGGTCGCCGCAAATCAATATGGGTACTTCTGTATTAATACCAGAGACTTACGTTGAAGACCTAAGTGTCCGTATGAGTCTGTATCGTCGTTTGGGAGATTTGGAAGGGCGTAGCGATATAGACAGCTTCGCCGCTGAAATGATTGACCGTTTTGGCGAAATACCGGATGAAGTTGAAAACCTACTGGATATTGTAGGAATTAAACAGCTGTGCCGCAAAGTGGGCATTGATAAAGTGGATGCAGGGCCAAAAGGCGCGGTGATTGGCTTTTATAAAAACACCGCCAAAGACCCTGCTAAGATTATGAAATGGATTGAATCCAAACGCGGCGCCATCAAAATCCGTCCCCATGACCAAAAGCTAGTCGCCGTCCGTCACTGGGAAACTACGCCAGAGCGCGTTAAAGGCGTACAGAGCCTGATGAAGGAATTGGCTGGGCTATAACTCTAGGCAGGTAAGCGGTCAGGGTGTGCTCTTTGATATAAATTATATTCACCACTGAATAAAACAGCTTGATGTAATCTATCAAATTGTTCTCTGGTTCCGCCTGCTTTAATAAAACTGTTAAGTGTTTCATGCTGTAAATTTGAAATTGCGTCTCTTTTTTCTTGTGGAAAAGATTCGTCTTGTACACTATTTTTCCAATTTTCTCTGATTTTTGGCACCGCTATTTCTACCGCACTCCTAGCTGTGTTTAATATAATCGTACAATTTTCTGTGTAATAAGTATCACTGTCTATTTTTTCTCGTGCCCTGTTTTGAAAGAATTTCTTTATATATCCCATTTTGTCACCTTTTTGTTTGATTTTTCAAACTTAAGCAATGCATCGTTTTATGTCAACGTTGGTGGGTTGATTTCGCTCCCTTATTGAACAAAAAACACCTTGTTTATTAACAAAGGGTTAAATTTTGCTATACCTCGTGCATAACTGTTAACATAATAAGTGGGAGAAGTTAATTTACGCAATTTGAAGTTATTCAGATTATATTCACTGATACATCCCATAATTAAGAAACCCTTAACCTTTAGTGTGTATATATGATTATAAGTTTTAGAGATAAAG
>CALDHI010000060.1 GCA_937941545.1 uncultured Alphaproteobacteria bacterium | reverse complement strand
GCTTGTGCGCTCTGCTTGATAAAGGTTTTACGCTTTTTCAAATTATCCCGCAACGCATTAGCGCGGGTCTTGGCTTTAGCTATTTGTTGCTGCTTATCCATCGTCATCTTTTTTTAATATGTAATAATAAGGAACTATAGGCAAAATGCGCGTGACAGGGAAGGAAAAATATTATAGTTTGCGTTATTAATTAACAGGTCAAGAGGACTCACCGCTCCTTACAATGACCTGATAAGCAATAGCCGTAGCGGGTTTACCCGCCTGAGGCTCTTTTAAAATGCCGTAGATGGCTTGCCATCCTGAGGCGACTTGTAAAATAATGTGCCGCGGTGGCTCAGTGGTAGAGCGCACCCTTGGTAAGGGTGAGGTCGAGGGTTCAATTCCCTCTCGTGGCACCATTTTACTGTTTTTCCTTATACATCATTATCCTTAAAATCCTTTTCCACCATTGATTTAAACCATTACTTGTGTCTATAGTCGTTCATAGATGTTTTCAGTTATGCCCCCATATACACCATTTTTTGGGGGCATTAATGGGGGCATGAACGAAACAGTAAAAAGTTGATGCCCCCAAATGAAGCTTACAGACACACAATGCAAAAACGCCAAGCCAGAAACCAAAGCTAAAAAGCTATCAGACGGTAAAGGCTTATATTTAGAAGTCACGCCAAGCGGGGCGAAATATTGGCGATTAAAATACAGGATTAATGGTAAAGAAAAACGTCTTGCGCTTGGCGTATATCCCGAAGTGTCTTTAAAACAGGCACGTATTGCCACGGATAAGGCAAGAGAGTTAATAACCCAGAATATTGACCCCTCACGCGAAAAGCAGATTAAAAAAGAAAGCGCGAAGCAAAAAGCGGATAATACATTCAAATCCGTTGCGCTGGAATGGTATCAAGTCAAAAAAGACACTTGGAGCGAAGGATATGCCAATAAAGTCATAAGATGCTTAGAACGCAATATTTTCCCTTATATAGGAAACCACCCTATTGAGGATATAACCCCGCCCGATGTTCTAAAGTGCTTAAGAAAAGTCGAAGAACGCAAAGCCTATGATATAGCCAAAAAGACAAAACAGATTAGTGCCATGGTTTTTCGATATGGAATCCAAACAGGAAAATGCAAGTGGAACGCCGCCGAAAACTTACAAGGGGCTTTAAAGCCAATAAACAGACAGCATTTTAAAGCCTTTGACGTAACAGACATTCCTGAATTTGTTGCTGCGCTGGAACGAAATGAAGCCCGAATTTACGAACGCACGCGCCGTGCCGTTTGGCTATCCCTGTATCTGTTTCAACGCCCCGTTGAAATAAGAACAATGCAATGGAGCGAAATAGATTTTGACACAAAAGAAATATGTATTCCAGCCAGCAAAATGAAAATGCGCCGTGACCATATTGTCCCCCTATCAGACCAAGCGATTGAGATTTTAAAAGCGCAAAAAGTTGAAACGGATATGATCGATACGGATTGGGTATTCCCCTCACAAGTGCGCCTTAAAAATCCAATGAGTGACGGAACAGTCAATAAAGCCATTCAACGCCTTGGATTTGGACATAAATCAACCGCCCACGGCTTTAGAGCCTTAGCACGCACCACGATAAGAGAAAAATTAGGATATGACAGCGAAGTCATAGAAAAGCAAATAGCCCACAAAACAAGAAACCCATTAGGCGAAGCCTATGACAGAACACAATTTTTAGACGTGCGTAAAAAGATGATGCAAGATTGGGCGAATTTTGTGGATGCCACGTCCAGCGCAAATACAGTAATACGTGCGAGGCTTAAGTGATGGACAGTAAAATATTAAAAATAATTTTTGATCCAAAGCTTAACAATAAATCCAAGGCTAAACAAATTTTAGAACATAGAAATAATAAAAAAAATAAAATTTTAAAAGATTTAGATGGTAACACCATATTAGATAAAAAACACTTAGATTTAATGTTAATTCGGGATGAATCAACCAACAACAAAGGCAAAACAATTGATGATTATATCTATCTAGATTTGAAAAATTCTATAGATACCTTTTCAAAACAGTTTGATAATAAATCTGCTTCTAATCCCGTATTAATTTCAAACATGATGTATAGCGTATTTTTTACATTATTTTATATCGCCTATACGCGGCAGTCTGAAAAAGAAATCATAAACTCATTAAATTATGCAAAATTATCCCATAGCTTAATTAATAAAAGCTTTTTAAGTGACCTTAGTAAACAAGCGGAAGCACAGAAAATATTTATGATTATTCACGCCATTGCTATTTCAAATAATCATAAAGATATAAATGCTATCTATCGACTAGTTTCAAAGGCAACAGGCATACCCGAAGCTACAATATGCAATTATTATTTGAAAAATAAAAATACAGATTTTTGGAGTAGTAGCACTTTACCATGTAAGGATTACAAAGCCTTTATTAATTACCATCAAAATGAGCTAAGACAATTATTTGAAGAATATGATTTGAAATCGCTTAAATCAGGAGCAAATAAATATGATAAAAATGCCTTTGCCGCCTTGCGGAAGGTTATAGACTTCATCAATAGCCTCGAAGAAAGTAATTAATTTTAAAATAACTAGTTAACACAATTATAACCATTTTTTTTTCAAGAGAAATTTATGGCTTCATAAGAATACCAAAGCGCACTTAAGCGTTTCAGTATTTAATGGAGCATTATCAATGACACAAAAAGCCTACACGATTAATTCATTTTGCGAGGCATACAGCATATCGCGAAGCCTGTTTTATAAATTACAAGAACAAGGCAAAGCCCCCCATACGTTCAAACTTGGCAAGCGGGTTTTAATATCTAGCAATGCCGCCGAAGCGTGGCAAAACACCCTAGAAAACAAATAACCGTTATGATTAAACGCCTTTACCCCCATAAGCGCGTTAAATATTGGTATGCGTATGACATAGACGATATTTGCGCCTTATATTCAGATACAGGGCTTCACGCCCAAACTGTACGCACATGGGTAAAGAAGGGTTTAAAAACGATTGATAAGGGCAATCCAGCCTTAATATATGGGTATGACTTGATTGAATACCTCAAAAAATACAACACCAGAAACAAATGCAAAACTGCCTTTGATGAGATGTTTTGTTTTAAGTGCCAAGATGCCCGCAATATATTCCAGCGGAAAACCGCAATAGAGCATAAAGCCAAAACTTTGTTTGTTTCGGGGCATTGCCGTGAGTGTAAAACCGTAATGAACAAAACCTACAAAATGGATGATTTACCCAAATTGAAACGCACCTTCCATGTGGGCGGTGTTTTGGAATTATACGATTGTGAAGCGTCCCCCTGTAAGACTCACTTACAAGCCGATGCCATCACCCCGCAAAGTGAGTCATTAAATAACGCACCTCAAGGGAATTTATTTGGATGAAAAAGCAAGATAGCAAAGCCCTATATAACGCCAAGAATGAAAGAGTAAAATACAAATATCGTATTCATTTAAGCCGTATCGGGCAAAAGGATGCAAAGACTGTTGATGATGCGCTTAAACATATTCGTGATTATGAGTTATTTACAGATTTTGTAGAATTTGAAAAATATAATGGTGACATTGCCGATGCCTATATCAAAGATATGTCCTTACGCAAGTTAGGCATGTCCTATACTTCAAACAATATTCGCGCCGTAAAAGAGTTTTTGAAATGGTTGGAACGTCAACATGGCTATAGAAGTAAATTAGATTACAACCAAATTGATTATTTGAATTTAACCCGCAACCAGTTAAACACTGCCAAAGCCCCAAAATATAAAAAATCTTATAGCTTTGAAAATATCATTACGACCATACGCGCCATGCCTGACACGTCCGATAAAGAACGGCGTGATAAGGCTATTATATCTATTCAAGCCCTTTGTGGGCTTCGTATCGGTGAATTACGCACCCTCAAAATGGAAAGCCTTATTAATGAAGGTGGACAGTATTTTATTTATGTAAGCCCAAGGAATATGAATGTTAAATTTGCTAAAACCCGTCAAGCGAATTTCATGCCCTTGCCCGATGATATAATCGCCAATGTGATTGAATGGCACGCATATTTGAAAACACTAGGGTTTAAAGATAACGCCCCCCTATTCCCTGTAGTGGACAATCGCTTTACTGAAACAAATTTATTACGTCAAACCCTGCAAAAAGATGAGATAAAATCCGACACCACCATTCGCAATGTGTTTAAGAAAGCATTTGAGTGCGCTGGACTGAAATATCTTAACCCCCATTCTTTCCGTCACACTATTACAAGATATGCTCAATTTCAAAGCCCCGCCTTTCTAAACGCCGTACGACAAAGCCTAGGGCATAGCTCAATTGATACGACCTTAAGCAGTTATGGGCGTTTATCGGATGCAGATGCACGAAGCATCATGTCAAGCGCGGACAGAGTTTAATCGCGTATGAAGCCATATTCAAAGGTAATAGGACATAAACTTTTCACTTAAAATACGATAAGCATTTTCAAGAAGGGCAAAATCAACTTTGGGCGCATTGCCTTCTTTATTGCGTGCCTTTATTTGAGTATGCATCACCTTAAAAATAATTGCATAATGTAGGCATGGCTGGAGAACCTGTTTGACGTCATATGTTTCATTCAATATACTGATAGGATATATTCTTCAAAAGTAATTCAAATACAAAGACTCTGTCAGCATGCCCCAAAAAACAATCCTAAAAGAAACTGCTATAAAAAATAGAAACAAAGTATGGAAAAGTAATACTCAAATACCTAGTTGGGTCGACATTGATACAGTTGATCTTGATCAGTTTTTCACAGTTCCTAGCGTTGCTGAATATTGCCATAAAAGCCTGATATCCGTTATGAAGAAAGATGGAGCGAAAGAATCTGACTATAAATTCATTGAACCATCGGCGGGCAGTGGTGTTTTTTATGACCTTTTGCCAAAAAACAGAAGGGTCGGTATTGATATAATGCCTTTAAGAAGTGAATTTGTAGAACATGACTTTTTAACATGGAAAATCAAACCTAATGGTTACAGATATGCCGTGGTAGGAAACCCTCCTTTTGGCTATAGAGCTTGGCTGGCACTAGCTTTTATTAATCATGCAGCAAAATTTTCTGATTATGTTGGCATGATATTACCTATGGCTTTTCAAAGCGACGGCAAAGGAAGCCCAAAACACAGAGTAAACGGCTTAGAGTTAGTACATTCTGAGAATCTTCCTCAAAATAGCTTTACTGACGCGTTTGGTAAACAAGTTAAGATAAATGGCCTTTGGCAAGTATGGAAACGAGGTGAAAATATAAGGCCTAAAAAGAAAACTTGCTCTAACTGGATAAATTTGTTCACAGTTGATCAAAGAAAAGAAAGGCTTTGTGGGCATAATAGAATGCATGAAGCGAATTATTTTTTACAAAGAACCTTTTATAAAGACCCTCCTACTCTTGTTACCTGCTTTTCAAAAGTGAAGTATGTCTGTGGATATGGGATTGTCTTAAAAAAAGATAAAAGGAAGTTGATTAAACTACTTAAAAATACGGATTGGAATGAATATAGCAACCTTGCCGCGCATAACTGTCGTCATATAAGTATGTACCATATCGAAAAAGCGTTAACGGATGCAGGCTATTCAGATGATTGATGCTAAATCTATAATGCTTGAAGTGTTTAAACTCCATAATGATGCAAGTAAATGGAATAACGCCTCATTCGAACACATAAAGCGTGTGTCGAATACTAAAGTAGGTGAAGTAGGACAAGATTTTATAGAAAAATTATGTGAGGCTCTTGAATACGAGTGTATTTTTCCTTTAAATAAAAAAGGAGCTAGAGCAAAGCAAAACCCATGGGATATACAAATTAATAACGTTCAGTTTGAATTAAAGACCGCCACTGAAGATGTTAGTGGTTGCTTTCAATTTAATCATATTAGATATCATCGGCCTTATCACGGTGTAATATGTTTAGGTGTTAGCCCTGAAAATATTTATTTTAACCTTTGGTCTAAAGCTGAAGTAGCAACAGGAAAAGCTGGGAACTTGGTGTCTATGGAAAAAGCAGCAAATGCTAGCTTTAAATTAACAAAAAAACCTAACCAACTCTACACAATAGATAAGTTCAAACCAATTTTATCAAGCTTTTTGCAGAAATATCAAGATGGAGCAGTTTGATATTAGTCCGTTAAGACTAGTTCTGTTTAAAGAAAGATTGATTAGTACAACAATTTTATGAATAATATAAAAAATAAACGTGTGTGAAAAACTTATTTGGGGGCATAATTGGGGGCATTTTCATTTATTGAATTGAATAATCTTGTTTAAAACAATGCCTTACATGCTCCGTTAGATTCCCTCTCGTGCACCATTTTACAATTTTTCTTCATATCTCAATTTCTTTCAACACACACACCAAAACCCTTGTGAAACAAGCGTTATCTGCCTATATTTGGGTTTAGGTGTTCTTGAACATACTCCCATATCAATCTATCACTGGGGGCATTTTGGGGACATCCTGAAAATAGAAGAAATAGATGCCCCAAAAATAAAGCTAACAGATACCAAATGCAAGAACGCCAAGCCCGCCGAGAAAGCTCAAAAGCTATCCAATGGCAAAGGGCTATATTTGGAAGTCACACCCAAGGGAGCTTAGCGTTTGAAGCATCGTAAAGGTCTCAAAACCTACAGAATCTCCACAACTTGCACTACTTGAACAATCCCTTTACAGTGCAACTACTTCAAAGCTTTTTATGTCTTTCTGCTTTTTTAAGCGCCAGCCAACTAAGCCAAAATAAATGGCTAAGACGTTCGCGTTTTAGAATTTCACGATATTGACGAGAGGGTTATAAGTATGAGCATCATTACCATGGAGAAATTAACAAGCGGGATGTGCCGTTGGCCATTTGGTAACCCAGAGGATAAAGATTTTTATTTTTGTGGCAGTCCATGCAATCCTGATTCATCCTACTGTGAGGAGCACATGGCAAAGGCACAAGCTCCCACCCGAAAATCCAAAGCTTAAAAGCGACTTTAACAACACTATAAAAAGGGTTTTTTGCGCAGTACGCGCGCAGGGAGTTTTATGGCACGGTAAAAAAGAGTTTCTGGACAGATAAGCGCGCGAGGGTTTTCACTGATGATACAGTGGAAAGACCGCAAGGTTACGCCAAGGGTGAAAAACATAAATCACCCTAACGTTACCCTAATGTTATTTGTGATGATTAAACAGAATAGCTTATTCAATCCTACGGCGCACTTGAGGTTAAAAAATGGCAATTCTCAGATATATATTAAATTTTACTTTCCTTGAATCTATAAAACTTCCATGAGGCGTAAAGGTTAGAAATAATTAGAATTGTCTCTGTCATTATAAAGGGCAGTATCATGAGTTCTATTGAATAAATAAGCCAACAACATTGACCAGCCAATAAGCCAAACCTAATTCGTTGCACACAAGAACTTACTTCACTAAAACGCGAAATAATAACAGCAAGCATAGGAAAAACACCAACCGTTCCAGAGAAGATATACAGACCTGATGAAGCTAAAATAACGGCAAGAATCGCACGTAATTTAAAGGTTTTTTCATGGAGGTGTTCAGGCGTGATAACTTGGATAGTAGAGCCTAAAAAAGATATAAATGCTCCAAGCAATCCGGCATTCGCTTCTTTCAGATAGAAATAAAGCATATAGAAAGTAGCTCCAAGAGCGCGCATTCGCATCATGATTGTGCGCTGCTTCATCTGTAACGCACTAATATGGCATAAGAACCCTAGAAGCATTATTAGTATATAAAGAATTTCAAGCATAACTCTCTGCCAATTTATTAAAGGTACATTCTATCTTTTAATGGTTAAATAAGATTTAAGAGTATGCTGGCGTTGCTTACGTTCCTGCACACCTCATTTGCTAAAACCAAAGATGGTGATAAAATTAACAGCAGTATTATCAGAATGAAATTGTTCATATTGATGCCTTTTGTTGAAATTACATATTATCTTATAAAAAAAGGGCTGTTAAACCTCTTTTTCCTATTCAAAAGCCTTATCTTTAACTTCTTCCATAAGTTTAAAAAGCTTGGTCATATCCTCTTTAATTTTATCCATTATCCACCCATCAAAATTTTTATCTTCATATTGGTTTTGGTAAGCACATTGAAGCGCACAGTTTAGATTTGTTACAGATAGATTGATGTCATCAAAGGCACTCCACCAAATCTCTTTTTGTTCTTCTAACTGTTCGGCGGTATAAAGTGATTGAACATTGCTCATGGTTTAATTCCTTTTCTAAAGCGTTTTAAGTTTAGAAATATGAATGAAAAACAGGGGTGACAAAATCGTTTGGGGGTATTTATGGGGGCATAAACAAATATTGAATATTAAATTAATTCAATTCAATGAGTTAAGCACTTAACTCCATCCCCTCTCGTCTTTAAAGTTTCAGGTCTTGAATTTATGTGTTTGAATTATTCGAAATTGACCATTCGGATGGGATAATCGCCAGAGATTCTATCTTTTTGCCATGCGGTATTTTGGTTGTCATTGACCGACATCTTCACCGAGCGAATAACGGACAGCTCGTCATTGGCCACAACAATATCACAATTACGTAAATCTGCATTATCCCTACACAACTCTAAGGCTTCTTCCTTATCTAACGCTAAAATGTTGGTTAATATAGAAACCCCCATCTCACCAGTGCCAGACGCCGCCCTCGTCTGAGATGTTCCACTGATTTGGGAACACACCACCATAAAACTTAAAATAGGAACTATTTTTCGCATATAAGCCTTGAACCATCTCAAATATTACAGGCAATCAAGCCAAATAAATTCGGGGACAGTTACTAATTAATATTTGTACAATAATTAAGCTTTAGCATGGAGAATTATATATAAAAAGAGATTTCTATCAAACTTTAAATCTTTATGGATAACTTTTTAATAGCCTTATTTGGCAGACAAAAGAACACGCATCACTTCATGACGCCAAGCCGCTATAAGCCTTAAGCGTTCAGTCTTTGACATGGACGGTTTATAAGTTTTAGCTCTATTCCAGTGATTTTCTATATCATCTAAGCCTGCATACAAACCGACATGAAGTCCCGCTAAATAGGCAGCGCCCAGCGCCGTTGTTTCAACGACTTGCGGTACTTCGACGTCACACTCTAAAATATCCGCCAAAAACTGGCACATAAAGCCATTATTAGCCAAACCACCGTCAATGCGCAAGACAGGCATCTTAAAGCCTGTATCATCTTCAAACGCACTTAATAAATCATAGGTTTGATAGGCTTGCGCCTCCAGCGCAGCGCGGGTGATATGCGCCTTTGTGCTTTCACGGCTTAACCCCGTAATCGCCGCCCGTGCATTAGGTTGCCAATGCGGTGCGCCCATCCCCGTAAAGGCAGGGACAAAATAAACATCATTATTATCTTCCACTGAGCGCGCCAGTGCTTC
>CALDHI010000059.1 GCA_937941545.1 uncultured Alphaproteobacteria bacterium | reverse complement strand
TTACTATGCACAATTTCCATGATGCCTTTGTTTTAGCGTGCAAAATCAATGAATCCAAGTTATTTATCTTGCATGAGCATAGAAATTTATACAGATGGTGCATGTAGTGGAAATCCTGGCCCTGGGGGCTGGGGGGCTATTTTATGTTGGAATGGACATGAAAAAGAGCTGAGCGGGGGCAAACCCGAAACAACCAACAACCAAATGGAAATGCAGGCTGTGATTGAAGGCTTATCTGCGCTGAACAAGGCGTCGGCGGTGACGATTTACACGGATAGTAAATATGTGAAGCAGGGTGCGGAAGAATGGCTGGAGGGCTGGAAAGCCAAAGGCTGGAAGACGGCATCTAAGAAACCCGTTAAGAATCAAGAGCTTTGGGAGCAAATAGATATGTTGCTTCAATTTCATAATGTGACCTTTATTTGGGTGAAGGGGCATTCGGGCCATGAAATGAACGAACGTGTGGATAAGTTGGCCGTAGCCGCCGTTCCTAGATAGGATAAAGCTTTACACATTTCACCCACAGGTTTACCCACAGCAATACCATAATTAATTAATATTACATTAATTATTACACATCAGAATTGTATTTATAACAACGCATCTAAGGTTTTAAGGCGCTTCGTTATAAACGCTCAGACGCGCAAATGCGCTATGCGTTTTTCTGTCACAGGCGGTCATGAAATATTAAATTCCTGAACGCTTTTAACAAAAAGGAAACATCATGACCGATAACACTATTCAGACAATAATGGCTCTCCCCCTTGCCCCATCTGTAGACGCGAGGCAGTTGCACAGACACATGGAGATGGAAATATATGTTCAATTCATGCGTCATTTACGGCTGGCGCCCCATGCGGATATGACGGTAAAGATATTATGTGCCATTCAATTTACGGCAGATACTTTGAACTTAGGTGATGATTATGTGGCGAAGGTCTTAGTGGATTGTGGTTTGCAGGCGCCTCGAAAGGCTTTCCCTCATTCTTATTTACGCTTCGTTTCTACGCAAAATGCGCCTAAACCGATTAATTTTGAAACGCAAAGCACTCTGAAATTACTATCGAAATTAGGTAATGTGTCCGATTTTGTAGCAGATAGGGCATAAAAAATCCGCCACCTATAAGGTGACGGACTCTATATTTTTTGAGAGATATTTATGAAATTTTTAATATTTTTAAGTAATTCTAATTCTATAATCTCATACAAATGTGACCAAATTATGTTAAATTTTTTCGAAATGCTTTATGACTTCGGTCTCTCTTTTGTTTAGAACAGCTTTTGCCGCGGCTTCTAAGTGCCCCATTATTGTAGGGTCGGCTGCAGCTAATGCTGCAAAATCTATATTAAACTCTTCCGAAAGAATTGATACAGGGTTTTCTGCTAAAGTCTTTGTTATGAACTCTCCTACTAAGTCCCCAGACACTTGTGATCCGATCGTTGTAGTTGCGTCTGTACTGCTCGTTGCTTGATTAATAGGCGTTGTAATAATATTTATACTCTTAACGTTGGGGATTTTGATGTTACTTACGTCTATTTCAGGGTAAATAGCATCACTTTCTAGCCTTATACCTAAAGTCAGGTGGCGTTTTGTTAAAGCATCTATAACTTCGGTTATAGATCTTAGCCCAAAATTGGGTATTTTCATTAAATCTTGGTATGTGAACTGGACTACTTGTCCCGTAAATTCAAAATTAACAGCTTGTAGGTTGTTGTAAGTACGGGTTGTGATTTCAAGACTAGCAACGGGGTCTAGTAAGTGTGTGTTTAAATCTTTTTTAGGCATTTTTCATCTCCTTAAAAATTAAATTACATATTTTTTAAAACGTATTGTTTGATGAGTCAATATAATACGTAAATACACTATTTATTAACGATTCACGTTTAATTTGCTTTGTGATATCATGTTTTTTACAAATTTTCATTTTCTACCCACCATTACATATTGAGGCATTTTATGACGCAAACAGGACAAGACACTTTTAAAACACGTAAATCATTAGAGGTGAACGGTAAATCCTATGATTATTTTAGTTTGAAGGCGGCAGAAGAGAAAATTGGTGATATTTCAAAACTCCCATTCAGCCTGAAAGTCTTGCTTGAAAACCTGCTTCGTTACGAAGACGGACGTAGCGTTACGACGGATGATATTCAGGCCATTCGCGACTGGCTGGAAACAAAATCTTCAACCAAAGAAATTGCCTATCGTCCTGCGCGCGTGTTGATGCAAGATTTTACAGGTGTACCTGCGGTGGTGGATTTGGCCGCAATGCGCGAAGCAATGGTCAGCCTTGGCGGTGATGTTGAAAAAATTAATCCGCTTTCTGCTGTTGATTTGGTGATTGACCATTCTGTCATGGTGGATGAATTTGGAAGTGAGCGCGCATTTGAAACAAACGTTGATCGCGAGTTTGAACGCAACGGCGAGCGTTACGAGTTTCTAAAATGGGGGCAGGGTGCGTTTGATAATTTCCGCGTTGTTCCACCAGGAACAGGAATTTGCCATCAGGTAAATTTGGAATATTTGGGGCAAACGGTTTGGGTTGAAAATGATCAATCAGGAACAGAAATCGCTTATCCAGATACGCTAGTGGGAACAGATTCTCACACAACAATGATTAACGGTCTTGGTATTTTGGGTTGGGGCGTTGGTGGTATTGAAGCCGAAGCCGCGATGCTGGGTCAACCTGTTTCAATGTTAATCCCCGAAGTGGTCGGCTTTAAATTAGAAGGCAAATTGAAAGAAGGCGCAACGGCGACTGACCTTGTGTTGGTCGTGGTGCAAATGCTACGTGGGCTAGGCGTTGTTGGTAAATTTGTTGAATTTTACGGTGATGGTTTGGCGAATTTGTCTTTGGCCGATCGTGCGACGATTGCCAATATGGCGCCTGAATATGGCGCGACGTGTGGCTTCTTCCCTATTGATGATGAGACCATTCGCTACCTGAAATTTACAGGCCGTGATGAAGACCGCGTGGCACTCGTTGAGGCGTATGCAAAAGAGCAAGGCATGTGGCGTATTGAAGGGCATGAGCCTGAATTTACAAAGACAATGTCTTTAAACTTACAAGATGTCGTACCAAGTATTGCTGGGCCTAAACGTCCGCAAGATAGAATTGCGCTTGTTGATGCTGCGAATGCATTCAAAACATTGGTAGGCACCCCTTTAGAAATTGAACCAACAGGGGCAGAAGGTAAAAAGATGAGCGAAGGCGGGCAAATCCCCGCATTCAAACGAATTGAAATGATTGAGGCCATGACGGACGTCACACCAGATGCAACGCCATATCCTCTTGAAAAGGGTGATGTTGTGATTGCAGCGATTACGTCTTGCACAAACACCTCAAACCCCGATGTGATGGTGGCGGCAGGATTGCTGGCGCGTAATGCGTTGGCCAAGGGATTGAAGGTAAAACCTTGGGTTAAAACCTCGCTTGCCCCTGGATCGCAAGTGGTAACGGAATATTTAGAAAAAGCGGAGCTTCAAGATGATTTGGATGCACTGGGCTTTAACCTTGTTGGTTATGGTTGTACGACTTGTATCGGAAATTCAGGGCCATTGGATGCGCCTATCCGCGCGGCAATTGAAGAAAATGATTTAACCGTTTGTGGCGTGTTGTCAGGAAATAGAAACTTTGAAGGCCGTATCAGCCCACATGTTAAAGCCAACTATTTAGCGTCACCGCCTTTGGTCGTAGCGTACGCATTGGCAGGCTCATTAAATGTGGATTTATATAATGATCCGCTCGGACAAGACCAAGAGGGCAATGATGTTTATATGAAAGATTTATGGCCATCCAATGCTGAAATTCGCTCCACGGTGGAGTCATGCTTGACACCCGCCATGTTTAAAGAGCGTTATGCAGATGTGTTTAAAGGGCCAGAGCAATGGCAAAAAATTGGTAGTGAAGAAGCGAGTAAAACTTATGATTGGAAGCCCAATTCAACGTATGCAAAAAATCCGCCTTTCTTTGAAGGAATGGATAAAACTGTTGCGCCAACGCAAGACATCAAGGGCGCACGTGCTTTGGCTTTGCTGGGTGACAGCGTGACAACAGACCATATCTCTCCTGCTGGGGCGATTAAAACGGAAGGGCCTGCGGGGGAATATCTGAGTGCGCATGACGTTGCCGTTAAAGATTTTAACAGTTTTGGTTCACGTCGTGGAAATCATGAAGTTATGATGCGCGGAACGTTTGCGAATGTGCGGATTAAAAACCTTATGCTCGATGATGTTGAAGGCGGATATACAAAATATATTCCAACTGGTGAACAGATGAGCATTTATGATGCCTCTATGAAATACCAAGACGAAGGTACGCCGCTGGTTGTGATTGCCGGTAAAGAATATGGTACGGGTTCAAGCCGTGATTGGGCAGCAAAAGGGACGCGCTTGTTAGGCGTTAAAGCCGTTGTGACTGAAAGCTTTGAGCGTATTCATAGATCAAACCTTATCGGAATGGGCGTGTTGCCTCTCGTGTTTAAAGACGGTGTAACCAGTGCTAGTTTAAAATTAGATGGCAGTGAGACATTTGATTTGAGCGGCATCGCAGGGGATATTAAACCAGCCCAAGATGTAATGATGACGATTAATCGCGCTGGTGGAACAAGCCAAGAGGTTTCGCTGGTTGCGCGTCTTGATACGCTGGACGAAGTTGAATATTACAAGAATGGCGGTATTCTTCATTACGTATTACGCGACTTAGCCGGATAAAAATAAGCTTAGTTATATTTATTAAAAACCCTTCTCTGTATTAATTAGAGAGGGGTTTTAATTCCGCCAAATTTTAGTAAGTATAGGCCTTATTCAGAGGCAATATCGTCGTCAAATGAAGGCATGCTGTCTTTCTTCATTTTGGCATCAATGTCTTTTTTAAGTATTTTGATAGCAGCCTTTTCTGCTTTTTCCGTCATTTCTTGGAACGTTGGGCGGTCTGGGCGGTATGTGACATTGAACTGTTGTTCATATGTGCCAATGGCACGATCTAAGTTTTGTAGTCGCGTCCCTGCGCGTGTAAATTGACGATATTCATCAGAAAATTTTTCAATCAATCTATATTCAAATTTTTTGTTTAAAAGGCCCACTTGAAATGCTAACTGAACGCCCTCCAAAAATGCGGCTGATACGGTTAAGGTCGTGTGGGCGTGAATAGGCTTGTCGTAGCGTAGGTTTGGGGTGGCGGTATAATTAAACGTTGTTGTCCCACTGGCGGCGCGCACAATGATACCGCATTTGGCCTGTTCTGGTGTTGTTGCAATAATCAGGGCGACGTTTGAATCATGTTTGATATCAACACTTTTCCCTGCTTGGGCAAAGGCATCTTCGGCAAATTCAACGGATTGTGAATAATCATCTTTATTTGCCGCATCGCATTGTTCAATGATATCTAAAAAAGGGTGGTGTTCACCATGTTGGTATATGACGCGTCCTTTATGGTAGATAGCGCACCAGATGTTTTTATTCCAATCCTTTTCATATCCCTTTATCACATCCATCCACATTGATTTCCATGGAACAGGGATAGCGCGATTGGCAATTGTGCCACGTTCAAAAAACTCTTTGGTAACAGCGGCGGCTAACCGCGCACAGCTATGCATGTTTTGTGTACGGATAACAAAGGTTTCATTGTCAATTTTATCGCTGCTGATGAGGGGCACTACAATACGATTACTGAGTGCAATAACAGGTTTGGCCTGTTTATTAACTTTCTCGGTAATAGTGAATTTCTCACGTAAAAGGGATGTTCTGAAATCAGTCATGACATACTATGATACCATAAGCTGATTTATATCAAAATCTTAATCGGTCTACGATGGATTTAATTGTTTAATTGCGTCAATTGAGCAATATGATCTGGCCCAATCCCACAGCATCCCCCAATGATGGTTGCGCCTTGACGTTGCCATTGCTTGGCAAAAGAAAGATAATCATTTGAGGTTATGTCATTTCTTAAGGTGGACAAGTTTTCATTGGCGGATTTAACTTTTTCAAAGTTATTGGCATAGGCACCGTAGGGGATACTTAGTCCTGATTGTTGAATGATATCAAAGGCATCGCTCATTTCTTCGGGTTGAGAGCAATTAAACAAGAGTGCCTTTACAGGCGAGCCTTTAATCATCTCTATCGCGTCTATCAGCAGCTCGCCAGAGCGTAATTGAATAGGCTCATCTGCGCCCAATCTATCCTTCAATGAAAAGGATAACCATAAATCTTTATTTGATTTGCTTGTGGCTTCAATAATAGTTTGCGCCTCAATTATACTGGACATGGTTTCCGCCAACCAAAAATCTATGTATGATTCTTGGTGTTTAATAAGGGGGGCATAAATATCTGTGGCTTTATTTTTATCAAACAGGTCAGGGCGGTAAGAGCCAAACGCGGGCGGTAAAGATCCTGCCACTTTAATCACACGTTGATGATGTTCGTCTGCTGCGGTGCGTGCAATTTGTGCGGCCAACTCAATTAAATCTGCGCCGTCTTTATCAAATCGTTCTTGCCCAATATGAAACGGAATGAGGGCATAGGCATTGGTTGTTATGATGTCACACCCCGCATCTAAAAAGGCTTGATGCGCTTGCGTAACAGTTTCAGGGGCTTCCATTAAGGCCAGTGCCGACCATTCAGGTTGTTTGAATGGCGCGCCCATGGCTTCCAATTGTCGCCCCATACCCCCATCTAAAATTGTAACTTTACTCATAATTTACGCTTTCTTTTTATAGTCAAAATCGGCCAATGGCTCGTACCAATCCCTTATCATACCCGCCTCTTCGCGGGCAGGATGATTGAAGGGAGGCTTTAATCGCGCATGAAAATATTCTTGCACTAGCTCTTGGAAATAGGTTTCTTCATCTTTATCATGATACTCACACCATTGTTTAAACCAAACCGTCCCCGCCTGTACGTGGGTGACCTCGTCATTATAAATAATTTGTAACGTGTCCGCCATGGCGGTATCGCCTTGCTCATTCATCAATGTAATCATGCCAGGCGTCACATCCAAACCACGTGCTTCTAACACCATCGGAACAATGGCAAGACGCGCGGCAAAATCATCTGTTGTTTTTTCGGCAGATTCCCAAACACCATCATGGGCGGGTAGGTCACCATATTTGGCATCAAATTTTTCGAGCTCATCCGACAGCATTAAGAAATGCTTCGCTTCATCATCGGCTACTTTCAACCAATCTTCATAAAAGGCGAGGGGCAGGGCAAAGCCTTCTTTTGCCTCATATAGATAACTGAACCGTGCAATAATATCCCACGCCAAATCAATCGCGTTGAGTTCAATATGCGACAGGGCATGGAGTAGATTTATTTTATTCTGGTCAAAGTTCCCCTTTTTACGCTTTGGCATGTCGCGCGGCATTAGCAACTCAGGCCTATCTGGACGGGCAGGGCGCGTGGGCATATCTGTAATTTGTCCCACACTCTTCTCATCGGCTTGACGCCATAACGACGCGAAGGCACGTGTTTTGTTGGCTTTTTCATGGGCGTTTGCGGTGTTCAAAACCTCAAGCGCGGCTTTTGTTAATATTGGTATGTTTTGACTGGTCATGTGTAAGCAATACTATATTATAACGCTATATCACAAGCTTAAAGAGAGACATGAATATGAAAAAAATGATTTGGATAACGACAGGGGTTTTATTAGCAATTGGCGCAGGGGCGCTCTATAAGGGCATTCCGTCTGAGGCTGAAATCAAAACTGTCCAGATGACGAATCCGCAAGGCGAGTCAATGGGCGTTATCCGCCTGAGCGAGAATGCGGCTGGCGTCCTGCTTGATTTGGATTTAGCGGGTTTAACGCCAAACGGTGATCACGCCATCCATTTTCATGAAACGGGTCAATGCAATGGAGCGCAAGGCTTTAAGACTGCTGGTGGGCATTATAACCCAACCGAAAAAAGCCACGGTATGAAACATCCCGAAGGCCACCATGCGGGCGATATGCCTAACCTAAAGCCAAACGAAAAGGGCGTTATTCAAAATGGTTTCATGAATTTAAAAGTGACCTTGGGTGAAAGCACAGATAAACGCCACACACTTTATGATGCCGATGGTTCCGCCATCATCATCCACGCCGGCGCCGACGATCACATGAGCCAACCATCAGGCGCAGCGGGCGCGAGGATAGCGTGTGGTGTTGTTAATTAAAATTTAGGCGCATTTGCTTGTTGTTCAATATGAGATATTTGGTCTTGGTTAAAGCCGTACCCCTTACTTAACACCTGTTCAAAGAATTGATCCAGATGTACGTCACTGTCAGAAACTTTATCTATTTCACCGTTTGATTTTAAAATATTATAATCTCTTATTATGATAGGGGCTATTAGTGTGCGAAATTCATTTGTCACATTACTTCCAACACCATTTAAATAATAATTTAAATTTGTTACGGCATGTAAAAAATTATGCATAAGTGGAATTTGAGGTAGATACTCCAAATGTGTACTTTCAGCATGTTGTCTTATTATATCAGCGAAATTCTCCGAGACATTTGCGTAATCTTTATATCTTTCACTTCTGGAAGTAAGGGATATCGCGTCTATTTCTTTTAAAAAATAATGGGATGCCAGATATAAGGGGCTAGTCCAAATATTGAAAGCTTCTTTCATATAAACAGGCTTCCAGCATCGTGGAATATAGAGTTCGTTGTTTTGAAAGTGATCCTCTAATTCTTCAGACGCTATTTTTTCTGTTATCTCTTTCATTATGAGTTTGAGTAAATCAAATTCTGATTCTGTATGACTAATAGGTAGGGCGCGTATTTTACCATTAGCACGCATGTATAAACGATTTATGAAATCAGAATCCCAATCATCGGGTAAATTCTTTTGAGTATGAATTTTAATTCTATCCATTACCTCATTTGGGTTTAGGTAAAATGGATTTTGCTGTG
>CALDHI010000058.1 GCA_937941545.1 uncultured Alphaproteobacteria bacterium | reverse complement strand
TCACACCACGGTTGAGCGTACAGAAAACTCTGTCGTGCTTTTTCCAAAAGGAACCCCTTATCCAAAATATGTTGAACAAGGATGGGTCTCCCCTGATAAAAATTTAAAAACGCCAAACGCTGAGACAATTTGGCGCGTTGTCGGTAATGAAATGCTGACACCATCAACGCCTGTTATGTTGCAATGGAATAATGGCGCGGGTATCACGTTTAAACAAAAAATAAGTGTGAATGAAGATTATCTTTTTACCGTTGAAAAAATGGTTTTAAATAAAACGGGTTCCGCCATTACCTTATATCCGTATGCCATCATTGCCCGTCGCGATATCCCTGAAGATTTTGGTAATCGTTTTATCGTACATGAAGGACCGATTGGTTATTTTAACGAAGATCTTCATGAAGAAACTTTCGGTAAGATGAAGAAAAATCCGCTTATCGCGCAAAGCTCAACAAAGGGCTGGATTGGACTGACAACCAAAGACTGGCATACCGCTCTTATCCCTGAACAGGGCGTCAATCATAAGTTCCGCATGGTGTACACAAAAGGCGCAACAGACCAAATTAAAGATTTATATCAAACAGACGTCACCGGCGATGCGTTGGTCGTGCAAGCAGGCGAAAGCCAATCCACAACAGTTAATATTTTCTCAGGCGCTAAAAAATTATCCTTACTTAAAAAATACGGACAAGAATTGAACGTTCCTAATTTTGACTTGGCGGTTGATTTTGGTATTTTCTTTTTCTTAACGCGCCCCTTCTTTGCCATCATTAATTTCTTCTATGGGTTTGTTGGAAACTTTGGTGTGGCGATTATTTTGTTCACGGTTCTACTGCGTATCTGTGTATTTCCATTGGCCAATACATCCTTTAAATCATTTGCGAAGATGCGTCAAATCGCCCCGAAAATGAATGAGATTAGAGAAAAATATAAAGATGATAAGCAACGCCTTCAACAAGAATTGGTGAAGTTGTATCAAACAGAAAAAGTAAACCCGATGGCGGGATGTTTGCCTATCCTTATTCAGATTCCAATTTTCTTCTCATTGTTTAAAGTTTTATCGAACACAATTGAAATGCGCCATGCCCCGTTCTTTGGATGGATACAAGATTTATCTGCGCCTGACCCAACCAGCTTTTGGAATTTATTTGGCCTTGCCCCATGGGGCACACCGGGGTTTTTAGATATTGGTTTATGGCCATGTTTGATGTTAATCACGATGATTTTACAACGTAAATTATCACCCGCTCCAACGGATAAAACTCAAGCCTTTATGTTCGCGGCCTTGCCATGGATTATGACGGTTGTGCTGTCTAAATTTGCCGCAGGTTTGGTGATCTATTGGACATTTAACAATCTGTTTTCCACGATACAGCAATATATTATTATGCGCCGTATGGGGGTTGAGGTGAACTTTATTGGTAACCTATTGGGGCGCACGAAACCCCAAGAAGTGACGCAATTGGATGGTGTTGAAGCACAAGCCGCTGAAGCCTTAAAAGAAATGGGCGAAGACGTGAGTGACCCAGAACCAACGAAACCTGTGTCACCGCCCAAACCTAAAAAATCGAAAAAGAAAAAATAAAAGGAAAAACGTCATTGCGAGGAAGCCTGTAAGGCTGACGCGGCAATCCATCATCCGTTAAAGATGGATTGCTTCGCCTTTTTAGTCCCCGCAATGACGATAGAGAAAAAAGAAAATTATGAGCGAAGAATTTACAGACGAAGATCTGAACCAAGCGCGCCTTTTATTTGCAGGGCCGTGCGATTTTGTCTTGGGCGTCGCGGGCTTAGACCAGCTGCCTGATGCGGACAGAAACGAGGTTGCCTTTGCGGGACGTTCCAACGTGGGGAAATCATCCTTGATTAACGCACTAACGGGACGCAACACGCTGGCACGCACCTCAAACACACCAGGGCGCACGTCAGAGCTTAACTTCTTTGATTTAGGCAGTGCGTTGTACCTTGTGGACATGCCGGGCTATGGTTATGCGAAGGTCTCCAAAACAACACGTGAAAAATGGAACCGTTTGATAAAAAGTTACCTGCGCGGTCGCCCTAATTTACGCATGGTCTTTATTCTTATTGATGGACGTCATGGCCTGAAAGAAAGTGATGAAGATTTGATGAAAATGCTGGATGAGGCCGCGGTTTCATACCGTATTATTTTAACCAAATGCGATAAATCCAAAAAAGATGAGATTGAAAAAATTGAAACTGATTTACGCGCCTGTTTAAAGAAACACATTGCCGCGCACCCAGAATTTCACCGTACCAGCGCCCTCAAAGGCAAGGGAATCGCCGAGTTCCGCGCCATCATCACTGCGCTGCGATAATGTTGTAATAGGCGTAATGCGTTCCCGCAGAATTTAAAGTACACAAGCTTGTCTTACCTTCGCAATCTGGACAGCTCGTTGTATCTAAAGTATCTACCATAGTTACAAAAACGTCGTGATGACCTGTAGTCATTTGCGGTATTGTAGAAGATCGGATAATTTTTTGATTAATCCTTTCGCAAACTTCTCTTTTAATTCGCCAGGCTGTTAATGTAACGTCATTATTTGTACTTGTTGTCCACTCCACGTTTTTGCCAGGCCTCGCATACCATCCACCATCTGTTTCTGTTTCTATATTTTTATTAAATTTAGCTTTGTAATTCAATCCACCGCCCTGCGGGTGAAAAACTTTATGAATATGAGGCGGGGTATTAAACGCGGCATCATCGGGGGTTACAAAATCTAACTCATCAATGTTGGTGCCTGATATAATCATCATATCCACCGCTTGTTGCGCGCTGGCGGCATATTGCATTAATTCTTGCGCATAAAATTCGGCCTGTTCATCACTAATATCCTGCCCATCGGCTTGATCGCCACTGCGTGACAGCGTCATGGTCAAAAAGCCAAACAGCGCCAAGGCCACCAAAACATATATCATCGCATTCCCGCGCTCCCGCTTGTTCGTCATTACGAAGGAGCGGAGCGATTGCGGTAATCCATCTATATTTTTAAAGTTATGGCTTGCTTCACCCAACTTCTTTTGACCCTCGTAATGACTGTTATATGTTCTTGTTTTCATAGGCTCTCTTGGTTTAAAGTGCATTATTATGAATGATATCACAAATTTGCCAGTTTTGACTATAGGCGGCATCAGCCTTGACCCCCTTTCTCTTCTAATCGGTGCGTTGATTGGCGTTATGATAGTTGGTTTTGTCATGTTATCGCGTTTTAAAGCGGTTAATAATACCACAACAGCTAAAATTGAAGGGTTAGAGGCTGAAAAACTAACCTTATCGCAAGATTTGGTACGCGAACAAACACAAAAACAAGCGTTGAATGAGCAGATTGATATTCGCAAATCGGATGAGAAATTATTTGAAGCCCAATTTGAAAATTTAGCGCAGAAAATTTTTGAAGAAAAATCCGTGAAGTTTAAAGAGCAAAGCCAAGAAAGCCTTGGACAGATTTTAAATCCTTTAAAAGAGCGTCTTAATGATTTTCAAAAAAAGGTCGATGACTCTTTTGGGACGCAGGCCAAAGAGCAATTTGCGTTGAAGGAACAAATTAAATCTATCGTTGAATCCAATGATAAAATAACCCTACA
>CALDHI010000057.1 GCA_937941545.1 uncultured Alphaproteobacteria bacterium | reverse complement strand
GCCTGTGTGAATCGGGGATTAATCACTTATCCCGTTTCTATGCACATAAAGTGTTTTATAAAACTCTATGCTTAATATAGGAGTCGGTATCATTCATCCCCAGACAGGTACAAAATAAATTTTATCCCATTCACAGACCTGATAAAATTGAAAATAAAATTGTAAAAATAGGGTAACTTTCAAATATTTGTAGTCCCAAATTTACACGTCTGTTTACACACAGTTTTATACAGGAATATAATAAGAACAAAATAGATATATCGAAAATGAATTTGTTCTTTTAAACTGGTAAAACGAATCGATTCGCTTCTAAAAGGATAAGCCTATGTTCTCAGATGCCTATACAACTTTACAGCCAGAAAAATCGCAAGATTTGTTAGATCAGCTTAATGCGCTGGTTGAAGGTAGTGCTTTTGAAGCAAACAAGCTTCGTATTTTAACCCATCATTTGCCGTTTTATAAATCTCACTCTTTATTTGAAGTCACAGACCTATCCGTTAGCCCTGAGCGCAGCATTAGCTTTATTGGGCGTAATGATATGAAAAATGAGAATCTGTATATTTTAAACGGCACAAATGAAGCAATCTATGTCGTGAATAAAATAGAGCCTATTGCTTTAACGCAAAATAATGTTCGTACCTACGTTAAGTTTTTCTTCTCTTATGTAAGGGGGCGATTTGGTCAATTTAAAATTATTGAGCATGTTGATGATATTCAATGGCGCGAGGAGCCATCCTTGTCTGGGCTAAGAGCCTTAGGCAAAATGATAGAGCCGCTAACGATTAAAGCCGAAGATAACGGTGAATTTACCCTAAAATCCAGCATTGTTTTTAAAGATACTTTGTTTGAAAGTGATGTCGTTATTGCTAAAGATGGTAAGATTAACTTAGCCAACCAAGAAATGTTGGTTGAAGATATTCCTGTATTAGACGAGACAATTCAGCAATAAGCTTTGATATTGTAATTATGTCCAATAAATATTAACTTCCTCTTAACCCTTTGTTATAATTTGATAAAATAATTCAATTATTATTTCATTTTGTATGTTTTAGTAGGAATTCGTTAACCCTTTTACCCGCATAATAGATAGATAGAGGCCATACACGGCTATTATCTTTTTTAAATGGGGCTATCGGGGAATATGAGTAAAAAACAAAATTCAAACGCAGGATCTACTAGCGTAAAAAAATCAAAGTTCAAAGTAGCCTACAGTATTAACAATTGGCAACCTGTTCAATGTACACACATAAGTGACCAACCATTTTTCTATATGGATGATGAATGCGCTTTTGAAGAATTTATTTTGGAAAACGAATTTGCAAGTGAATTTGAAGATGAAATGCACAGTGAAGATTTGAATAAAATTAAACAAAAAATTCAATCTTTAGAAAATACAATTTGTGGAGAAAATAGTCAAAAAGTTCAACGCCATAGCGAATTTATGGTAGATGCTGATTTTATCTCAGATAAATTTGTTTCTACGACAAACACAATCGATACTTTAACTGATATTTTAAAACAAACATCCTACGGCACAGGGTTATTGTCTAATAAGACAAAAATTTCCTTCGGTGACATAACACAAAAATCATATTTAGATAGTGAGAATAATCTTATTGTTATTAACGAAAATATTGACGAAACAGAGCAGCTTTTATTAGCTATCTTAGAATTGCGTCGTGCAGATCAATGCCGCAATAACGCCAATATTAATCCCTTAACCGTCAGCCCGGATCAAGCTTTACTGGTTAATCGTGCGCAAAAAGCGGATTTAACACATAGTGTTATTCGCTGTGCGTGGGAATTAAAATTACAAAACAATGATATATTATGGAAGCGTATTAAAACATCAACATTGTCTGATTTAGCACGCGCGTTTGAACGTGAGGTGACGAAAGATTTCAGAAGTTTAAATAACGGCAAAGCAGCCAGTGTTGTTTTTGAAAGCTGGTTCCTATCTGAGCGCGCCGTATATGAAGATAAGATATTGGTCCAAAATATGTTGGCAGATCATAAAAATTATACATATAGCGAAGAATCAAAAACCGAAAATTTTGCCATAGACCTCATTAAGGCAATTGGTACACAGCCAATAGGTAAAAATTACCTTGAAGCGTATGCGCACTTCATCGTAAATGATGGTTTGTTCACTGAGACAAGAGACCGCTCAACGGCTAATTTCCTATGGTTTATCAAATTTGAACATCGTTTCCAAGAAGCGGAACATGACTTGCAATCCTCTGAAGCAATAAAAATCAATGATACCAAAGCGTATCAAAATAAAAAAATATTCGAGGACACAGAAAATGCATCAACCGATAGCACAACCGATAATGTCGTATGCCTGTTTCAACAAACAGGAGATCGTCTGCAATTCTAGCAGTGATGAACATGACATGCGCGCCAATCATTTTATCCACCTTAACAAACCGCGTTCTGTAAATAGAAGCGATGTGAAAAAGAGCGAGAGCTTTATTTATACTGACAATGAAGATGCTTATCTTTTTTCAGAATTAAATTATCGCAATATCAAGAATTATAACAACTTGAATGCCCTGCCGCTTGTGTTTGAAACAGATTACGATGTTCTACAATGGGCATGCGCTGTTTTAAGTGAAAGTGCTATGGGATATCATTTATTAAAAGAAGCAGAGCAAACAGGCTGGGCGTTATCCGCTGCGGCACTGGATCATGATGGATTTCATGTGCATGTTGAGCAAAAGATTATTGAGTTGGATTTTTATGATATGGAACCTGCCAATTTAGGCCAGTCCAATCATTATAGAAACCGCCTTCTTTGTGTACTGGCAAAAGCTTTACGCGATGTTTGGCATGAAGAAAGATGGGGCGCATTTGAAGAAAACTATACCCCGCAATCTGTCTTATTGTTAGAGCGTGTACGTACAGCAGATACAGATTCTTTGGCTGTGTTAATTGCTTGGGAATTGCGCAGTGCGGGACATGATGACGTTTGGCGTTATTTATTAGCCAGCGATGATGGTGATATGGCGATTATGTTTACAAATATCATTAACCGATATCCTTCGGCGCAATTTAACGGCATGGCGTTGGCGCATGTATTTCGTCAGTGGTATTCAGATATTGACCGCATGGATGCGCAAGATCACAACACTCTTCAACAAATGGACGATATGTTGGCTGAAAGTAGTCTTTCTTTCGGTAAACAGAACGCGACCGCGCAAGAATTTGAAGCAATGTCAATTTTGCCAGATGGCTGTACGTACCTAAAAGAATTAGGGGACACAGTAGAAAGTGATAAATTTTTCAACGGGTTAAATGATATTGTCAATCAAGCGCATTTAGGACAAATCATATATGATAGCCAGATTACTTATGTAGAAAATATTCCTTTTCGGGATGCGACCTTAGCGCGTAAGTTTATGTTGGACACAACGCAGTCATAAATTTCACGTACAGGGATAAAATAAGGCTATATTGTTTTCTATTTGCACATTAAACTATGCGTTATGATAACAAAATCCAAAGCGACCGTAATACGCGATTTCAATTTATATCTTGTCTCCGATGCAACGGGTACAACCTTGCAAGGCTTGGCGCGTGCGGCATTGTCTCAATTTGATGGCATTGATTGGAGCGAGCGTTTTTGGCCCATGATCCGCTCTGAAGCGCAATTAACACGTGCAATTAATGATATTAAGAAAAACCCGGGACCTGTCTTATTTACCTTTGTGGATGAAAAACTGCGCCGTCAGTTGCAAAATGCCTGTACGTCTTTGGATGTGCCGTGCATGCCTGTACTCGATCCTATCTTAAAATCTATGTCATCCTATCTTGGGATTAAGCCTCAAGGGATTCCCGGCTTGCAACATGCGCTGGATGAGGCATATTTTAAACGTATTGATGCGGTAGATTTTGCGCTTGCCTATGATGATGGGCAAAATTTAGATGGGTTGGAGGATGCGGATGTTATTTTAACGGGTGTGTCACGCACGTCCAAAACCCCCACATGCGTATTTTTAGCACGGCGCGGAATAAAAGCAGGGAATATACCGCTTGTACCGCACGTCCCTTTCCCTGAAAAAGTAGCGGCATTTAAAAAACCGTTATTTATTGGGCTAACCGAAAGTCCAAAGCGTTTGGAAAATCTAAGACGCAGCCGCCTGAATGCGGATAAAGATAATAAACAATATAGTGAAAACGAGTATTTAGATTTGGAAGCCATTGAGGATGAAATCAAACAGGCACGGCGTTTATTTTCCAAATATAAATGGCCCGTTATTGATGTAACGCGTAGGTCAGTAGAAGAAACA
>CALDHI010000056.1 GCA_937941545.1 uncultured Alphaproteobacteria bacterium | reverse complement strand
CACGAAGCGCGCCATCAATAGATGTATTGGCCAATGCGCCAGCCCCTTGCATGTAAAAATCAAGAACCGCCGGTGAGTGAGCAAATGTTTGAAAGATATTCGGCACCTTACCGAGCTTGGCTTTGATACCCTCCAGATTTTTCTGTACGTCAGCAGTTGGATTTAAATTAGGTTGAATACGCGCCATGATACTATGCCTTTTTATTTGTTAATTTATAAAAACTTATTCGATGTAAATGAGAAAGAGTTACGCCGCCGTTTTCTTATACTGCATAATGCGATCTTCGACATCTTGACGGAAATGGCGCATTAGGCCTTGGATGGGCCAAGCAGACGCATCACCATGGGCGCAAATTGTATGACCTTCGATTTCTTTGGTCACCTCAAGCAACGTATCAATATCAGCAATTTCCGCGTCGCCTTTAACCAAGCGTGACATCATCCGCCACATCCAACCCGTACCTTCACGGCACGGCGTACATTGGCCACAACTTTCATGCATATAAAAATGCGACAATCGCGCGATGGCGTACACAACATCCGTTGATTTATCCATCACGATTAAGCCCGCGGTCCCTAGTCCACTTTGCACTTCTCGCAAAGAATCAAAATCCATCAGGACTGTGTCACACACATCTTTAGGTAATATCGGACAAGACGAGCCACCGGGAATAACCGCTTTCAGATTGTCCCACCCCCCGCGGACACCGCCCGCATGCTTGTCAATCAGCTCCTTCATCGGGATGCCCATTTCTTCTTCAACCACGCACGGGGAATTCACATGACCAGAAATACAAAACAGCTTCGTGCCTGTGTTCTTTTCATCTTTACCATGACTGGCAAACCATGCCCCGCCCCGCTTTAAAATCTCAGGTACAGACGCAATCGTCTCAACATTATTAATTGTCGTCGGACATGCGTACAGTCCCGCCATCGCAGGGAAAGGAGGCTTGTTACGCGGTTGCCCCTTTTTACCTTCTAAGGATTCGAGCAACGCAGTTTCTTCACCGCAAATATAAGCCCCCGCGCCGCGGTGAAGTGTGATATCAAAATCCCATCCCGTGCCAGCGGCATTCTTACCAAGCAAACCTTTATCACGCGCTTCATATATGGCTTTCACCAGATTAGATGCTTCGGAAATAAATTCTCCCCGCACATAGATATAGCAATGATGCGCCTGCATCGCGAAGGCAGCATACAACGCGCCCTCGATTAGCTTATAAGGCTCGTTACGCAAAATCTCACGGTCTTTACATGTTCCCGGCTCAGATTCATCGGCATTAATGACTAAATAATGCGGACGGTTCGTGACTTCCTTGGGCATGAATGACCATTTAAGCCCTGTCGGGAAACCCGCACCGCCACGCCCACGCAGGCCAGACGCCTTCATTTCATCAATAATCCAATCACGGCCTTTGGCAATGATGTCTTTCGCACCATCCCAATCCCCACGCTTAGTCGCCCCATCCAAAAATGGAGACTCCCATCCGTAAATATTCGTATAAATTCTGTCTTGATCTTTAAGCATGATGTTAAGCCGTTTTTGTCCAAATTGTTGACGTTAATCCTTGATGATATCCTATTTTCTCTTGCGTCCTGATGGAAGCTTTATTTTCAGTATATATATTAGTGAACACATATTCTATGCCCTTATTTTGCAAAAATTTAAGCCGTTCACTCACCAAGAATGTTGCACATCTTTTATTACGATATTCAGGCCAAACAAAGAGCGAGCTCATATAACCAATATTATCTTTATAACTACACCCTGCAATGCCCACGATTTTACCTGTTTTTGTATAAGCCAACATGAACTGCTTCGGAAAGTTTGACGATTGGTTATTGCGTAGATTATCTCTAATTCTATTCAACAAACATGCTGATTCAGCATAGAACAAGTCAAAGCAATTGTTCATAATTAAATTAACATCATCCGTTAGATGAATTGTAAACTCATTGTTTTGAATGTTATTAAGACGCTCAAAATCATCAATATAATAATTTGTAATCGATTCAGTCGGCTTAAAATGATTTTGTATTAAATAATTTTGGAACCCCTCAACATCACCCTGCCACGTTGGTGAAATGCGAAAGGCAATATCCACATTTTTTTCTTTTGCGAGCGCTTCAATTTCATCAACTATTTTTTTAGGTGATGCCTTATTTAGGTTTGCCCTTAGCAACATAGAAGGCTCATCCACGGGATCAAATATAACAAAATCACCGTAGAGAAAATTGACAATTTCAGAAGACCAATAATCTACGCAGAAATTTATAAAGTAATCCTCAAACTTTTTGAATAAGCGTATGTCGTCCATAGGACTAAGCAACGCCAGCTTTCTTCGCCTGTTCTGCCAAGCTTGTGGGGCCAGTCAATGCCATGGAGCCTTTGCGTCCATTTTGCGGGCCAGAAGCTGGCATCACATCCTTTTTCAAGGACTCTAAAATTGCAATCATGCTTTCGGCGGTTAAATCTTCGAAATAATCATCGTTGATTTGCACCATCGGTGCATTGGAGCACGCGCCCAAACATTCAACTTCCATTAATGTAAAATAACCATCTGGCGTTGTTTGCCCCATACCAACACCCAGCGTATCCGTACACGCCGTCACAACATCTGCTGAACCACACAACCAGCAAGGCGTTGTCGTACAAAGTTGAATGAGGTACTTTCCGACAGGTTCAAGATTATACATTGAATAGAACGTTGAAACTTCATACACCTTCATCGGGGCGACACCGCACAGCTCCGCAATTTTATCCATTGCCGCTTGTGGAATCCAGCCACCGCCCATTGGTAAATCACCGTAGGGTCCCGTGGTTGCCACTTGGCGTTGTGCTAAGTCAAGAAGCGGCATAATACCGCTATGCTCACGTCCTTTTGGATAACGCGAGAAGATTTCCTCAACTAAAGCCATATCAGCAAAGTCGAATTCTTTAGGTTGAAATGGTGCGCCAAGCGCGTCTGATTTTTTCATTTTTAACTCTTCTTATTTTTTAGACTCTTCTAAGATCCCCGCCTTCGCGGGGAAAGCATAGTCAATTATATATAATCCTTTACCTATCAATCTCACCAAAAACGACGTCCATGGAACCGATGTTTGTTACAACGTCGGCCAGCATGTGGCCTTTGCTCATGAAGTCTAGGGCTTGTAAATGGGCAAAACCTGGGGCGCGTATGTGACAGCGATAAGGTTTGTTCGTGCCATCCGCAACCAAGTACACGCCAAACTCACCTTTGGGTGCTTCGACTGCGGTGTACGTCTCCCCCGCTGGTACGTGATAACCTTCGGTATAAAGTTTGAAGTGATGGATCATCGCTTCCATTGAATCCTTCATCTCGCTACGCGGTGGTGGCGAAACTTTGTAATCATTCACTTTAACTGGACCATCAGGCAAATTATTCAAGGCTTGTTTCATAATCTTGATGGACTCATACATTTCCGCGACGCGCACTAAATAACGCGCATAACAATCGCCCGTTTTACCGACAGG
>CALDHI010000055.1 GCA_937941545.1 uncultured Alphaproteobacteria bacterium | reverse complement strand
TAGCCGTTCTATTTGCATAAAATAATATTTTGTTTATACTCTCTTCATGTTTCTTACTAGTAAACGCATCGTAGCCGCCACATGCCTAACACTCGCTTTCGCCTGCGCGAACGCCGATGATACTCTCAACCCAAACATTGAATATGATAATGTCACCAACCCAAAGAAAGCAAAACATTACGCCTTTAATAATTACGCAGTCGATGGCGAAACCGCCTTCATGACAGTACATAAGTTAGTCGCCTTACAAATGGCTGGTGAATTAAAGGGCAAACCCTATAAATACATTTCTATTTCTTCTGAAAAATTAGGCACACCAGACAAAGAAAATTGTGTCGTTGTCCCCTTTGAAAAAGAAACACTAGCCATCACGAATAAGTCATGGTTTTATAAAACGATAACGGCCTCTGGTATTGATACAACGCTACTAGATGAAATCGAAAAAAGAAACTGCTTAGCCATCCCCAAAAGTAAACTAGGCGATGCCATCAGGTTGGCACTTCCTTAACCTACATATGAATTTGATTGCCCTCAACGGCCAACGCTGCTTCCTTAATAACCTCTTGTAACGTCGGATGTGCATGACACGTGCGTGCGATATCTTCGCTTGACGCACCAAATTCCATCGCCATCACAACTTCACCAATCAACGTTCCCGCTTCCGCACCAATAATGTGGCAGCCTAAAACTTTATCAGACTTGGCATCCGCCAATATTTTTACAAATCCATCTGTCATATTAATAGCACGCGCCCGTCCATTTGCCATGAACGGAAATTTTCCTACTTTATATTTGATACCAGCGTCTTTTAACTGCTCTTCAGTTTGGCCCACACTCGCCACTTCGGGATAGGTATAAACCACGCCTGGGATAAGGTTATAGTCAATATGACCACTTTGCCCATCCAGAATTTCGGCCAGCACAACGCCTTCATCTTCGGCTTTATGCGCCAACATTGGCCCTGCAATCACATCGCCAATCGCATAGATACCCTCAACATTTGTTTTAAAGTGACCGTCTGTTATCACGCGTCCACGCTCATCAGTTTCAACACCAACGCCGTCCAAACCAAGGCTGTCCGTGTAGGCTTTACGCCCCACAGCCACCAAAACCACATCCGCTTTAATCGTTTCCGCCGTACCACCTTGCGCTGGCTCAACGCTCAACTCAACGCCTTTGCCTGTGTTCTTAACCGCCGTTACTTTGGCCGATGTTTTAAGCGTCACGCCTTGCTTCTTGAAAATCTTCGCGGCTTCTTTACGGATTTCACCATCCATCCCCAGCAAGATTTGATCCATATATTCAACAACGGTAACATTCGCACCCAAACGTGACCATACAGACCCCAGTTCCATCCCAATGACACCGCCGCCAATAACAACCATTTCTTTCGGCACTTTGCCCAGCTTCAACGCGCCTTCGGATGACACAACGCACTCTTCATCAATCTCAATCCCTGGTAAACCAGACACGTCTGACCCTGTCGCAATAACAATATGCTTGGCTTCGTATTTAGTGCCGTCCACTTCAACAATATTTTTTGCCGTGATTTTTCCTGCGCCTTTCAGCCAGTCCACCTTGTTCTTCTTGAACAAAAATTCAATACCCTTAGTATTAGCGTCAACAACGCTGTCTTTATATTGCATCATGCCTGCAAGGTCGAGCTTGACCCCGCCTGTACTAATCCCATATTTAGCAAATTCAGATTCCGCTTCGTGATATTTCTCAGACGCACTTAACAAGGCTTTTGATGGGATACATCCAATATTTAAACACGTACCGCCCAGCGTATCGCGTTTTTCAACACACGCAACCTTCATACCCAATTGCGCCGCGCGTATCGCACAAACATAGCCCCCAGGACCAGAACCGATAACAATTACATCATAAGAAGTCGAAGCCATATTTTTCACCCATGTGGTTAAGAAATTAAATTTTTATTACCTCTATTTTGTACCGCAAAGCCTTTTCAATGGCTAGGGTGAATATACAAAGAAAACACCAATAATTTGATTTCATAGTATTATTCGCTCCATAACCATATAAATTTCCTTCTTAAATCAACGCTTTACAGGTATCATATCCAAATGATTTCTGATGCCCTTACCCATATGCAAAATGCCCTCGATATTGTTGAGAGAAGTCCGCATCCCACGAATAAAATCGCCGCCACGTTGTTTGGAATGACGAATGAGGGGGAAGATTTCGCCCTTGGTTGCACCAATCATTGGCCTGACCCTATCTATGAGAAAGTAGGGACACAGCAGAAAATCGGCAATTCATCTGGGACAATCCATGCGGAAACCGCCTGTATTTTAAAATCTCAGCACGCCCTTGAGGGCGCCAGCATTTGTATCACGGATCCTTTCTGCCCTAACTGCGCCAAGAACATTGCCGAGGCAGGAATTAAAAATATATATTTGGATGAAGATGGATTTGATAAAGATTTTTTCAAACGACGCGGTAACCATTTTGAAAAAATGTCGATGCAAATTTGTGAGCGCGCGGGCATTAATGTTTATGCCCTCAACATGCTCACTAAAAATCGGCGCGTTATTTTAGAAATCGCCCCTGATTATAAACCTGTTGAGGACAGCCCCATTATTGCCGAACCAATTGAAAGCATTAATGAAGGCATCTTCAATCAAATCATTGAAACCGCCAGTGAGATAAATCAACGGCGTAAATTTGCGGTGGCGTTGGTGAAAAGCCCACGCGGCAACAACTTCGCCCTCATAGCCCGCGCCCACGCGGTTGTGGGATATAGCATGCATAAACCAGAAGAAGCACTTGATTTGCTCACCCCGCGCGGGAAATATAGCTTTATTCAAGAGCCCGTTAACCGCCTAACAATGTATTTATCGCGCAAAGGGCATACGCTGTATCCAGATTATTTTTATTGCTCGCAAGTGCCAACCGCGCGTGAGCAAGTGAACCTTGTCGGCGGTGGCTTTAAACGCATCACCATCGGCAACACCCAAAAATGCCGCGACCCCGAAGGCATTAAAGCAATGGAGCAATTAAAGAGTTTAGGTATTTTGGATTATAGTTAAATGCCCTAATGAGCGCATCCTAGACACGTCATTCCCGCCCAGGCGGATATTCAGCAGAATCATCGCAAAGACGCAAAGGCGCTAAGTTTATCGCGCTTAAAATTAAAATCCTTAAGCCTTATCAAATGATAGAGAAA
>CALDHI010000054.1 GCA_937941545.1 uncultured Alphaproteobacteria bacterium | reverse complement strand
GTGTATCGTTAACATCTAGCGTAACAACGCGCTCGTTCCATGCGCCCTCAACATGCACCAACTGACGCGTCGCAAGCGCATCAAGAAACTCATTCCCAATGACAATGACAGGAAGCGCATCAGGCACAGTTTTTAAATCTTGATGCCATGTGACATCACATGCACTCAACGCTTCTTTTTGCTTAGCTTGTAAAACAGGGCTCATTTCCAATAAATTAACCTGAACCGCTTTTGCAACCTCGGGGTATTTTTGTATCACACGCAACACATCACTCATCAACGTGCCACGCCCCGGCCCACATTCAAGAAGGGTCACTTGCGCGGGGCTTCCCATTTGCTCCCACGTATTGATGACCCACACGGCAATCATCTCGCCAAACACTTGAGATATCTCAGGCGCGGTGGTGAAATCTCCTTCCACACCAAAGGGATCACGGGTCATGTAATATCCATGGGTTGGATGCCCAAGGCACAGGCTCATATAACGCCCTAAATCCATAGGGCCTTTCGCCTTAATTTCTTGCTGGATAATATCTTCTAAAGACTGCTCCATAAGCATCTTAGGACTTTCTATAAGCGTAACCAATAACCCCTAGACCTAGGATAATCATTGGTACGCTCAAAATTTGCCCCATAGATATCTCAGATATAATGAACCCTAAATGCAAATCAGGCTGGCGGAAAAACTCAATCCCAAAGCGGAAAATACCATAGCCCGCTAAGAATGCACCCGTGACAACCCCCGGGCGCGCCTTCATATTCAACTTTTTATATAAGACCCATAAAATGACAAACAGAACCGCCCCTTCAAAGAACGCCTCGTACAGCTGACTGGGGTGACGCGGCATATCGCCGCCACGTGGAAACACAACGCCCCATGGTGAATCCGTGACACGACCAAATAGCTCACCATTAATAAAGTTCGCGCACCGCCCAAAGAACAAGCCAATCGGCGCCACGGCGCAAACTATATCGGACATACGCAACAATTGTATTTTGTGGAATAAACAAAAGCCGATGAGTGCAATCATAACGCCCGCCGCCCCGCCATGGAAGGCCATGCCTCCTTCCCAAACCTTAAACGCATCCAATGGATTGGCAGCATATAAAGACGGCTGGTAAAACAACACATACCCTAATCGCCCGCCCAGTATCACGCCCAGTACAGCGAACGAGACAAAGTTGTCGATATCATCACGCGTCGGACGGTTATTAGGAGTCAGCCCCGCCAGATGAAGCGCATATTTCCACCCCGCCAAAAAACCAACAAGATACGCCAGCGCATACCAGCGAATAACAACGGGCCCAAGGGATAACGCAACAGGATCAATTTCTGGAAATGGAATGCTCATAGTGAATGTTTCTCTTTTAATTTATACCTAACCATGCCGACTAAATTAGACAACATACTCAGAAATACAACCACCAATCCAGGATAGGACGTCATAATAATCGCCGCAACAATCCACAACGCATGGTGAGCAAATGTAAGCCAGCGAAACCGCCAGAAACAGTCACGGTAATAAGCCGAGGCAGCGACCAAGCTTGTTGCCATTGCAATTAAATAATCATCCACAGAATTACCAATAACAAGCGTTATAGCCCAGAATGCAATCACATAAAATATGAGCACTTTATCTAAAGCCTTTTTCTTAAGATATATAGTTAAGACATCTCTGAAACTGCCTACAAAGCAGACTAAGCAAGCTATAGCGGCAGCCAAGCCCCAATAATGTACACCAAAGAACAGCCCTGATAATACTCGCACAAATAACTTATTTTTCGGCGATAGTAATTGAAAAGAGACGATAGATAACAACGCCCCCACCCAACCAACAAGCTGATAAAACTCAAACGGATTTGGGAAGCTATCAAACACCTATCTATAAGGATCTTCAGTAGCCATATAGTTCGTAACGTAATCTTTTACGCCCGCTTCTAAATCCATGAACGCATCTTTATATCCCGCATTGCGTAGCTTATCCATATCCGCTTGGGTGAAATATTGGTATTTCTCGCGCAATGTTTCAGGCATATCAATATAAGAAATCTTAGGCTCTTTGCCGACGGCTTTAAACCCAGCCTCAGCTAACTCCTTAAAGCTTTGCGCCTTACCCGTTCCCACATTGAACAAGCCATTGACGTCTTTATTATCATAGAGCCATAACATGATATTGACGCAGTCCTTAACGTAAATGAAATCACGTAACTGCCCGCCATTTTCATAGTCTTTACTATGTGATTTAAATAACTTTGCAGACGCCCCAGCCGCAATTTGCGGGTACAGCTTACAAATCACACTCATGTGATCTTCTTTATGATACTCATTAGGCCCATAAACGTTAAAGAACTTTAGACCTGCCCATTGCGCTGGCACAGGCTCTTTTCCATCAGACAGCACACGCGCGACGCGACGATCAAACACATGCTTTGACCAGCCATAGGCATTCAAAGGCTTTAACTTTGCCAACGCCTCAATCTCTTGCTCATCAGCAAATCCCTGTTTTCCATCGCCGTAGGTTGACGCGCTTGAGGCATATATAAAGCGTTTCTTATTATTACCCGCCCATTTCCAAAGGCGACGCGATAGCACAATATTCGTTTGCGCTATTAAATCTGCATCGCGCTCCGTTGTTGAAGAAATCGCGCCCATATGAAATATAACGTCAACATCATCGACATGGCGTTCCAAATAATCGAATAAACGATCTGGATGTACTATATCGCGAATTTCGCGCTTGGCTATATTGCGCCATTTCTCTTCCGTGCCAAGTACATCGCAAATGACAATCTCGTCTGCGCCACGCTCTTCCAACGCCGCGACGAGGTTTGAGCCAATAAAGCCTGTTCCGCCTGTTACAATAATCATGAGAATTCCTTTGTTATTACGGGATGAATCTTAAGCTCTATGATACGCCTTGTTTTGGAAACTCCCAATATAAAAGTGGATATGTGCATAAGTTTTTTTCACTTTGCTTGTTTTATTATTTTTACAAAGGCTAACTAAAATTAAGTTTCCCAAAAACAAATAACGGTCAAAATGTTACAATCACAAAAAAAACAAATCGATTTATATGACGATGTCAGCAATCCGTTGGATAGCGTTGAAGAGATTATGCTCAACAATGATTGGCAATTTCACCGCCTGAACGATGATGAAATGAGCGTCACCGTTTCTGGACAATTCAGTCATTATAAAATGGTCTTCATTTGGCAAGCGGATTACAGCGCCCTACAGTTTTGTTGCGCGCCTGATTTGCAAATCTCACCTAACCATATGGATGACGCCTTGAAAGTCATTAATAATATTAACGCGTCAATCTGGCTTGGTCACTTTGACATCCGCACCGACACAGACGATAACACAGCCTTTATCCCATGTTTCCGTCACACCAGCTTGTTCCGTGACCAACATAACAGCTCGGGCATGGCGCATATGGAAGACTTAATTGATATCGCTATTCATGAATGTGAACGCAACATGACGGCGTTTAACTTGCTGGCGCAACGCAATCACCAGTCAAAATCAGACATGGCACTCGCCTTAATGGAGACAGCGGGCTTAGCCTAGCAATTAAGCAGACGCATTTTAGAGTCAGACACGTATGACACAGAACAGCCCAAGAAAATATAATATTGCCGTCATTGGGTGTGGAAAAATGGGAAGCGCCCTGATTCATGGATGGGTCAACGCTGACCTTATCAACCGCGCAGAAATCCTCGATCCTAATGAAATAGATGACTCGTTAACGAGTCACCCTGACCTGTTTCACGTGAAACTTATGGAATCTATTTCTTTCGATGACTTAGATGCGGTCATCTTGGCCGTCAAGCCACAAATCATGGAAGGGGTCTGCGCAGAGCTTAAAAAATATGTAAGCCTAGAAACTGCTATTATCTCAATCGCCGCAGGTAAAAAGTCGACCTACTTTTTAGAGAATATAAGTCTAGATTCTTATGTTATACGCTGTATGCCCAACACTCCTGCTGCGATTGGCAAAGGCGCAAATGTGCTTTATGCTTCCAATACGCTCCCCGCTCATCATAAAGACATGGCGGAGCGTTTGTTTAATGCTGTAGGTCACGCGCATTGGGTTGAGGATGAAAGCCTCATGGATGCAGTGACAGCTCTGTCAGGTAGTGGCCCTGCCTATGTGTTCTATATGATGGAAGCTATGACGCAAGCAGGAATAAACTGTGGCTTATCTGAAGAACTCGCAACAGCGTTAGCGCGTCAAACTGTTATCGGTGCCTCAAGCCTAGCCGAAGTGGAGAGCGATACGCCTGCCTCTATATTGCGTCAAAATGTGACCAGCCCGAACGGAACGACACAAGCCGCGATAGATGTTCTTATGAACGGTGAATTGCAAGATGTTATGACCCGCACATTAAAAGCCGCACAGGCGCGCTCCATTGAACTCTCTGATTAAGCGTCTTTTAAGTGGCGCGGTTTATTTTTTGGAAATGAAACATCTGCATCGCGCAAGTATAACGGGTCAATATTTGCGTCATACGCCCCCGATTCATATCGTGCCAAAGCGCATTGCGCAATAAGGATAGAGTCAGGATGTATCCATGCATCAAGATACGTGCATTCAACAGATGACCCGCCTGATGCATCACCCTCGAAGCGTTGTAAACAGTCGCCCCCCACTTGAATATGCGATGCCGTGACACGCTCCAATATTTGTTCTTTACTTCCCGAAAACGGTTCAGTTATTTCAGGTTTGTTCGTATCGTTATTAGTGAAATATTGCGCGTAGAAATCTTGACGCTTTGTTTCAAGAACCACCAATAGCGTCTCATCATCCGCGCCCATATAAGGCAAGTAGTGTTGCGCCATGACATCCAACGTGCCGACCCCTATCACGGGCTTATCCAAAGACAGTCCCATGACTTTTGCTGTGGTCAAACCAATGCGCAGTCCTGTAAAAGACCCCGGCCCTCTTGTTACCCCAATAAGGTCAATATCATTGA
>CALDHI010000053.1 GCA_937941545.1 uncultured Alphaproteobacteria bacterium | reverse complement strand
TTCCACCTGTAAGCGTAGTGTTAACATGCACGCCAAAATAAAAAGAACCCCTTTCCATTTTTGGTCTTTCTTCAAAACCAAAAAGGCAAGCGGTATCCATAAAAAATCCAACCAATGTAAAATTAAATCAAACATATTATTTCATGCATATTATTTGAAAAACGCCCTTATTAAAGCCATATTATATTATCAATATCGTAACCATGAATGATACACAATCCATGCGCAAGCTTTCCCTGAAAAAGATTTTTTATTTATTTGGTTTCATCGCCTGCCTTTTGCCACAAAATGCACAAGCGCAAAGCATTATACGCGATAGTGAGATTGAATCATACCTATCACAATGGTTCGCCCCTATCTTCAAAGCCAACAACATGTCCCCCTCCCAAGTCAAAATCATCTTGGTACAAGATAAAGAGATCAATGCCTTTGTGGCAGGTGGCTCTAATATCTTTCTTTATACGGGGCTTATTCAAAAGACAGATAACCCAGGGGAGCTGATTGGTGTAATGGCGCATGAATTAGGGCACGTTACAGGCGGGCATTTGGTACGCGGACGCGAAGCCTTAGAACAAGCTTCTTACGAGTCCATCCTTGGTACAATCATAGGTGTTGGCGCCGCCGTGGCCAGTGGTCAAGCAGGTGCGGCGGGGGCAGGCTCGCTTGCCGCCAATTCCGTAGCGCAAAGACGGTTCTTAGCCAAAACACGTACATTTGAGTCCAGCGCCGATCAGGCCGCCATCACCTCAATGGAGCGTAGCAATATGAACCCTGAAGGGCTTTTGACTTTTATGCGTAAATTAGAAGGGCAAGAGCTTGTTCCCGCCAGCCAACAATCAGAATACGTACGCTCCCACCCTTTAACCCGCAACCGTATTACGCGTATTGAAGCCAAAGTGAACGGATCTAATAATAAAGATAAGGCGCTTCCAGCCGAATGGACGGCGCAGCATCAACGGATGAAAGCCAAATTATTAGGATACATACGCCCTGAGCAGGTGGCGTGGGTATATGATACAAACGATCAATCCATCCCCGCGATGTACGCGCGTAGTGTCGCCGATTATCGTCAGAATAATATTGAAGGCGCATTAGATAAAATCAACGATCTAATCTCTAAAGAACCAGACAACCCGTACTTTTATGAGCTTAAAGGACAGATGTTAGTTGAGTTTGGACGCGTTCCCCAAGCGATTAAGCCATTGAAACGTGCCGTCATGATTTCCCCTCAAGACGGTTTAATGCGTACAGCCCTTGCCCATGTCCAAATTGAAAGCGCCAACGATAATGAGGTGATTTTAAACGAAGCCATCGTCAACCTTAAAATTGCCATCCAAGCAGAGCCACGCTCCACCCGTGCCCATCGCTTAATGGCAACAGCGTATGGCCGTATGGAAAATGACGCCTATGCTCGCTTTCACCTTGCCGAGGAGGCCTTGCTACAAAACAACAAACCCTACGCCAAGCAGCAAGCCGAAATTGCCCTCGCGAAATTACCCAAAGGCAGTACAGCCGCCCAACGTGCACGGGATATTTTAATTTTTACAAAATAATGATTTTTTAAAAGACAGCCGCGCCTTTGCGCTTTATACTGTAAACCTGTTATAATAATTGACGACATTCATTCTTTAGGAGACACCCTTTGAAAATTTTATTAGCCCTACTGGCCTTGACCACTTTATCTTTTTCGACAGCCTCTATCGCGAAAGATTTTACCGATAAGCAAAAAGTCGAAATTCAAACAATGTTTAAGGAGTACCTCTTAAACAACGGGCAAGACATCATTCAATCCGTGGAAACCTTTCAAAACAAAAAAGAAGAAGCCAGCCGTCAGGAAGGCGAAGAACGCGCCAAGATTTTCTTAAGCACCTTAAGTGATGACATGCCAATGACAGGCAATAAAGACGGCGATATCACATTGGTTGAATTTTTTGATTATAATTGTGGCTATTGCCGCCGCGCCTTAGAGGAGCTTCAAAAAGTTTTGGATAAAGATGATAATCTGAAAGTAGTTTTCTTTGATATGCCAATCTTAGGCCCTAGTTCAATGGAAGTTTCAAAATGGTCTTTAGCCGCCCACAAGCAAGGTAAATACTTTGAATATCACCAAGCCTTGTTAAATCACAATGGGCAAAAAGATGAAGCCACTTTGGAGAAAATAACCAAAGAAACAGGCCTAGATGTTGAACAACTGAAAAAAGATAAAGACGATGCAACAATCGCCCGCACTTTAGAAAAGAATGTTGAACAAGCGCAAAATATGAATATTCGTGGCACACCAGGCTTTATCATTGCAGGTAAAGTTTACCCTGGTTATATGCCTGCCTCTCGTATTGAAAGCATCATAGCCGAGGCACGTAAGAAATAATCTTATAAAATAAACATGATGAAATATTTTTATTACATCTTATGCTTTATCCTGACGTTAGGGATTGGGTATGTTGCGGTTGGTATAGGTAATTTTCATTTTGCCTATCACAATGCCGCGCATCCAAAAGCAGATTTTCAAATATTTGAAGGCACGAACAAAAACCTCACTTTGATTGATTTCACCAATTATGGTTGTACGGGGTGTAAGAAACTGCATCCCACGCTAGAAGAATTACGTGAATTACGGGGCGACATCACCTACATCGTGCGCCCTATAAAATTGCCAACAAACCCGCAAGCGGACATTATACAATCCCCCGCACCTTTGGAAAACTTAGCTATGGCCGCAGGACTTCAAGATAAATTTGAAGAATTTCACGCGCTGTTCATGCAATACCCAGAAACGATAATCCCTGAAGAGATCATTGAACAAAATGCCATGTTGTATGGCGTAAATTATGAACAACTCATTCAAGATGCCAATGGCCCGCGCGTTCAAACATTATTGGCCAATAATAATAAAGACATGAACGCCCTTTCCATTCGCACAATCCCTAGCTATATAATAGGCAAGAATATTTACAGCATCGGTGAGGACTTGCCTGATTTGAAAGATATGCTAAACATTATTCCTTTAGAAAAATAATCACGGATACATAAAGAGTTATAGTCATGAAAAAAATTAACAACCATATTCTTACAGGCAGCGTAAGCCTTTCTATTATTTTATTTAGTGCGCTATTGCTCATTTTATTTATGACGGCTGGCAAGCCGAGTTGGCCTGATGAGATTGTTGTCCATGACCCTCATGCCTATGCCACACCCGCAGGCGCCAAAACGGCGGCCGCATTCTTTACCTTAAAGAATGGGACACAAATGGATGATAAACTCATTAGCGCGTCTAGCACGATTGCGGATATCACTGAAATTCATGAAAATCTTGTTGATCCAGACGATGGAAAAATGATGATGCGCAAAGTACCTGCCTTGGACGTCCCAGCAGGTAAAGCGACAAAGCTAGACCCTAAAGGCTATCACATTATGTTCGTGAATCTAAAGGAGCCCTTGGTTGAAACGGAATTATTCAAACTCACGCTGAACTTTGAAAAAGCGGGACTAAAGGAAGTTGATGTTGTTATTGCGCCCATTGGTGGCGCAAAAAAGAGCCATAAGTCACATAAAGATGATGATGGCCACGACCACGGCGCGCATTGATTGATGCCTAAAATTTTAATCTTAAATGGCCCAAATCTAAACCTTCTCGGTACGCGAGAGCCTGAAATTTATGGCTCAGATACGTTGAGCGATGTGAAGGACCGTTGCATAGAGACCGCACAAAAACACAATATTGATATTGATTTTCGTCAATCAAACCATGAAGGCGACCTAGTGACATGGATTCAAGAGGCAATTGGTGTCATAGACGGCATCATTATTAATGCCGCGGCCTATACCCACACTTCTATCGCCATCCATGATGCGCTTAAAATGCTAAACTGTCCGATTATCGAAGTACATTTTTCTGATATTTCATCGCGCGAGTCTTTTCGTCTTCACTCCTATATTGAACCCTTAGCCACAAAGGTCATTAAAGGCAAAGGCACACAAGGTTATGTTGAAGCGATTGGAACCTTGGCAGAAACACTCAATCCATCCTGATAGCCTTATAAAACTATCAACAATACATTACGTAAAGCTAAGAACTTGCTTTGACTTTACTGCCTAATTTGGTTACTTATTAGACTTAATTTTGACAACAAAAAGAGTATTAGAATTTCCCATGAAAATTGATTCCAAAGCAATAAAACAGCTTGCTAAACTTTTAGATGACACTGGCCTGAACGAGATTGAGGTTGCCGAAGGCGATCAAATGATCCGCGTGAATAAAGGCATGATGATGGGCGGCGCCCAAATGGCAATTCCGTCTGCGCCTCTATCTATGCCGTCTGACCCCACTGTCCCGCAAGCCGCCAATAACAGCGCACCAGACACCGTCACAGGCGATCATCCAGGCGCCGTTACTTCTCCAATGGTCGGTACGGCTTATGCCTCACCAGAGCCAAGCGCCGCGAACTTCGTCCAAAAGGGCGATAATGTGAGCGAAGGCGACACCATGCTGATTATCGAAGCGATGAAAGTGATGAACCCTATCAAAGCCCATAAAGGCGGGACAATCACACAAGTCTTATTCGAAAACGGACAACCCGTAGAATTCGGCGACGTCCTTGTGGTTATTGAGTAAAAGATCTCTCACATGAGCCAGCTTGAAATATATCCCCTGTCAGAAAAACCAGAACATCTTGAAGCATGTGCCTCATGGAGTCACGGTGAATGGGTATCGATTGCCAGCAATCCTGATTTTGAAAAAAAACTCAGTAATTCTGTTACTTTTTATACAGAATCTGCCAATGCTGATACATTCCCTCAAACATATGTTGCAACCATCAATAATATTCCTGTTGGTATGGCCAGCCTTAAAGAGACTGAACATCCAGACAGAAAAGATTTAAAGCCATGGTTAGGGGGCGTATATGTTCATTCCAATTACAGAAACCAAGGCATTGCACAAAAGTTAAGCAATAAAGTTGCCGAAGTAGCAAAAACACAATTACAAAGCAATATGCTCTATTTACAAACACACATACCAGAACTCTATAAAAAGATGGAATGGAAAGAAATTGGAACAGTATCCGATGTTTTAGGTGTTTATAATAAAGATAATATTTTAATGGAACGAAAGTTATAATGTTTAAAAAAATACTAATCGCAAATCGGGGTGAAATCGCCCTTCGTATTATTCGTGCCTGTCGCGAAATGGGGATTCAATCTGTAGCTGTTCACTCAACGGCGGATGCCTCATCCATGGCGGTGCGTTTGGCCGATGAATCTGTTTGTATTGGCCCGCCACAAAGCAAGGATAGTTATCTTAACATCCCCGCTATCCTAACCGCCGCCGCCGTCACAGGCGCAGACGCTATTCATCCAGGTTACGGCTTCCTGTCAGAAAACGCGCAATTTGCGCGCATGGTTGAAGAACATGGCTTTACCTATATTGGCCCAAAGCCAGAGCATATCGATTCAATGGGCGATAAAGTGACCGCGAAGAAAACAGTGATGGCGCTTGGCCTGCCTGTTGTTCCTGGCTCCCCCGGCGCAGTAGATAGTGTTGAAGAAGGCTTAGAAATATGCGAAGACGCTGGCTACCCCGTTATCATTAAGGCCGCATCAGGCGGCGGTGGTAAAGGGATGCAAGTAGTCCGCGAAGCAGGTGAATTTAGTGAAGCCTTCACAACCGCCCGCCGTGAAGCCGCCGCCAATTTTGGCGATGATACAGTTTACATTGAGAAATATTTAGAAAAACCACGCCATATTGAGATCCAAGTTTTCGGCGACAAGCACGGCAACGGTATTCATTTGGGCGAGCGCGATTGTTCTATCCAACGTCGTCACCAAAAATTAGTTGAGGAAGCCCCCTCCCCCGTTTTACCTGAAAAAGAGCGCGAAGAAATTGGGAATTTAGCCGCCGATGTGATTCAACAAATGGGCTATGTCGGTGCTGGTACAATTGAGTTTTTGTATGAAAATGGAAAATTTTATTTCATGGAAATGAATACCCGTATTCAGGTGGAACATCCCGTTACCGAAATGATTACAGGGATTGATTTGATTGCTGAGCAAATTCGCGTTGCCTATGGCGAACCGCTACGTATTAAACGTGATGGCTTTAAATTACGCGGCCATGCGATTGAAATTCGTATCAATGCCGAAGACCCTGAAACCTTTACCCCTAGCCCGGGAAAAATCACACAATTTCATGCCCCTGGGGGAATGGGCGTGCGTTTTGATAGTGCCATCTATAGTGGGTATTCCATCCCGCCTTATTACGATTCTATGATTGGTAAATTAATCGTTCACGGCAAAGATCGTGACCAGGCCATCCGTCGTTTAAAAAGATGCATTAAAGAAACCGTAGTTGATGGCGTTAAAACAACATTGCCACTACATGATTGGATTCTAAGTGAGCCTGATTTTATTTCTGGTAATTACGATATTCATTGGTTAGAGAAAAAATTAGCTGAGAAAAACGCTTAAGTATTAAGTGCGCTCAGGCGTGCAAGCACGCTACGCGGGTTCTCCGTATCAAATTAGGATACCATTGTGTTTACAAAAGATGATATCTCTCCTGAAATAATATTGAATGCCTATGCCCAAGGCATTTTTCCAATGGCAGATGATAAAACGGATGAGCATTTTAATTTCTATCGCCCCGATATGCGCGGACAGCTCTCCATTCCTAACCTTCA
>CALDHI010000052.1 GCA_937941545.1 uncultured Alphaproteobacteria bacterium | reverse complement strand
ACAACGCGCCAAATTGTCTCAGCGTTTGGCGTTTTTAAATTTTTATCAGGGGAGACCCATCCTTGTTCAACATATTTTGGATAAGGGGTTCCTTTTGGAAAAAGCACGACAGAGTTTTCTGTACGCTCAACCGTGGTGTGATAATCTTTCAATCCTAAATCATCCAGGCGTGCGCCCCTTAGATTGATGGAGCCAAAAACCAATGGGTTATCAATTTTAAGACGCGAAGCTGTTTGCTTTCCTAGCAATTCGTCGCGGGGTAAATCCACCTCAACAATAAAGCCATTTTCTGTTTGTTCTTTTAAGGCAGCTTGTGTTTGCACACGTTGCGCTTCGCGCATTTGTTCTTTTTGTGGATTTAAAACGAAGTGACTGAACCCCAGCCATAAAACAAGCGATAAAGCGCCAAATATTATCAGGTTACGCAAATCGTCAGGGTGCATTTTATTGTCTTGTGGCATCGAAAAATCCTATGGGTCAGCTTTAGTTTGAATATATGATTTATAAGCAAAGACACACCAAATGCCAATGGCTTTAATGTTCTTTTTTCGTATCCTTGCCCATCGTCTTGCAAGGTACGGGATCTAAAAAATCACCTTTATAATAAGGCTGGCACTTTAATATGCGCTTTATGGATAAATATAGCCCCTTAAACGCCCCATATTGGCGCAACGATTCTATCGCATACTCCGAACATGTGGGATAAAAACGGCATGTTGCAGGCATCACAGGGGATATTAATTTGCGATAGCCTTTTATAAAAAGAATGAAAAGATAGGTCATGACGGGGTGATATCCAATTTCTTTAGGCACCAGACCAAATCATTTTTGATAACATTATAGTCGCGCTCAATACCGCTTAAACGACCGATTAGGACAACATCTAAGTTATGATGCGCATAGTCAGATAAAATCTCTTGGGTCATAGAGCGCAAACGACGCTTCACCAAATTACGCGTCACGGCAAGCTTACTGACGCGCTTACTCACCGTGAAGCCAACACGTAGCCCTAGATTATCGTTTGGCGCAACTTCTATTATCAACCCCTTCGCAACCCATTTTCGGGCGTTCTTTTGGACATGCAAAAAATCACTCCGCTTTTTCAAACGAGTGATTTTTGAATTTTTCTTAAGATGAGGCATTTTTAAATCGTTCAGGCACATAAATGCGCGACACGGAACACCCTCTTTAAGACTAAGCGCTTAGACGTGCGCGGCCTTTTGAGCGACGAGCAGAAATAATACGACGACCATTTTTTGTGGCCATACGTGAGCGGAATCCATGTCTGCGTGCGCGAACAAGTTTACTAGGTTGGAAGGTACGTTTCATGGTCTGGCTCCGTTAATTTCTTGTATTATCTTATAAATTATTAAATTATGCCTTTTATATAGGCAAGTTATTCACATTTGTCAATTTTATCTTTATATATTTGTTTTCCTTAATCACTTAGTGCATTATTAACACTTGCGATTTACACTATAAATGTCATTATATAGTGGCAATTCAGAGACTTAAACAGCAAAAATAGCGGATATAAAGGTTTTATAATATGTATATGGACAATAACTGGAATCCTGTTCAGGGCGAAGAACTAACGGGTTTCCTTGATCAAATCAATCCTATTGGTGACAAATACAACGTATCACCCACTACAACCCGTGTGGAATGGCGCTCTTTACCGTTCTACGACCAAGTTGCGCTTATTCGCGTTAAAGATCCTGCTTGGACGCCTAAAAACCTATTTATTTATTATTTAACCGATCAAGGTAATCTTTTCTGGTTAAATGGGACATCTCCGCCAATTCATGAAGTGAACGCCAAAGCACCCGTTAAAATCACCGACGAAAACGTTTTAGATTACTTACGCTTTTTCTGTTTCTTCGTTCGTGGAGAAGAAGGCCCATTCTTAATTGCTGAGAGCATGGAGGACACTTATGTGCCCAAACAGCTTGATGATAAGACCCGTATGGTTATCGAGGGTACTGTCCGTGAAGCCTCTTGCGAAGGTAAAGATGGTGAAAATTGGATGTGTGACGCGGTTGTTTACTATTCCAATGCTTTATTCATCGCAAATTTTGCCGTTCAACCGAGCGGTATGATTGAAATGCTAGATGATGAACCTATCGCAGCCGATCTTCCTATCAAGATTGATGCGCCTGTTTCATAGGCACTCTACGACCATTTTCCATTGCAAATTTTTATTCTGACCCAGCCTTATGCTATAATTGATAAGGTTAAGAATTATTATGTTTAAAAAACACAAACGAGAGATACAATAATGCATAAATATCAAGGGGTTAGTATGAATTTCAAGAAACTTTTAATGCCATTTACTGGCTTTATGTTGATTTTCACCACATTCATTTCATCCGCGTTGGCGCAAGGCAACAGCGAGATTGATGATATTGGGGCAAACATCATTGCAACCTCTGGTGATTTACCCGGCTTAATCACAGGTCTCTCTTATATGTTGGGCGTTATGCTTGCGGGTATGGGGCTTATTAAAACTAAAGAACACGTTGAAACCCCAACACAAACACCTCTTCGCTCACCTTTAGCCTTTTTTGCAGGCGGCGGAGGTTTATTCGCACTTCCCACTGTTTATGAGTCAATGCAAAACATGATTAATGGAGGGACGTTGGATACTTTTGGACCAGGAAATTCTGCTTCTACTATTTTTTCAAGCGTTGCAGGAACTCTCTTAGGCTTTATCCCATCAAACGTTGGCAATATCATGGTTAACATGGTGGACGCCCTTGGAACCCTACCTGGCTTCTTTACAGCTGTTGCTTATGTTCTGGGGCTTGTTATGGGCGCTGGTGCTATTTTAAAGTTGAAAGAACATGTAGAAGAGCCAACCCGTACACCTCTTCGTGAAGGAATGGTGCGTTTAATTGTAGGGGGCTTACTTTTTGCAACGCCGACTGTATTTACAGCATTATTCACAGCCATTAATGGTGAAAACGGATTTGATTTTGGCGCTATCTTCAATATTACAGCCGCCAGCACAGGCACAACCTTTGAGGGTGGCAGTTGCTTAGCCAGCGTCGCTAAGACAACCTTAGGGGGAATTGTATGTAAGTTATTTGTAGCAACCTCTCCGATTACCGCGTTTTTCTCTGCCATCGCCTATGTCATGGGTATCGTAGTTGGTATATGGGGTATTTTAAAAATTAAAGAGCACGTCGAAAACCCGCAACAAGTTCAAATTACAGATCCTGCCATGAAGTTAGTAGTCGCAGGTGGTTTTTTCGCCCTACCAACAGTGGTAATTGCCGTTTTTAACTCTGTTGTTGGTCCCATAGCCGTTCCACATTCAAACACTCTCAATGGTCAAGCAAGCGAAGCAGATGGTGCAGTAGCAGGATTGGACGTGATGTTAGCCAGTTTAATGAACGATACTTTTGTACCAATCTCCGCACTGATAAATTTCTTTGCCCTTGCCGCTGGGTTTTTGTTTGTCTTCATTGGTATTTCAAGATTAATGAAATCAACTCAAGAAGGCGCGCGTGGTCCGACAGGAATTGGCACAATCATGACGTTTGTTACAGGCGGTGCATTATTGGCCTTCAGCCCCTTCATCACATCTCTATCCACTTCTATGTTTTTTGGCGCGGGCGTAAGTGCAGTAGGAACATCTGCTGCGGATGGCGCAATTCAATATAAAGCCGGAATTGACCTTGACCGCGCCCATAGTGTACTGGATTCTATTCTCTTATTTGTCATGTTGCTGGGCATGATTAGTATTGCCCGTGGTATCTTTATTATGCGCGGAGTTGCCGAAGGGAATTCTCAAGCCTCAACCATGGCAGGTGTAACGCATCTTATTGGCGGCGCCATAGCGGTCAATTTAGGTCCATTCTTAAACGCCGTACAAGAGACCCTTGGTATTACAGGCGGCAACTTAAACGGCCTTGGAATTATCTTTGGCTAAAAAGTGAAATCTTCGGGAGGTTCAGGATAGTTAAAATTCAACTTTTCTGGATCCATATCACGAATAATTTGCGGTGTTGTTGACTGATTAAATAAATCGATATGTTTTTGCTCTACCTGATAAAGACGTCCTTTATTTTTTAAGGGTACTTTTTTAGTTACGCCATTTATTGTGTTATAAATCGCCGCTTTCATAAACAATCCCCGTTGCTCATTTTGCCCAAAAGAACATTCAACAAATTCAGTCAAATATTGTCCAAACCCGTCGATGTGTGAATAATAAATTCGTAGACTTAATGAGCTATATTCCTCAACTAAGTTATGTCGCATAGTTTCTGGAAACTGAATATTTTGCTCAGCAAATGCGGAACAAATAGGATAAAGAATTGTTGTTTTAGCAGGCTCGCATGCCTTCATAATCAATAAAGTGAGAAGCAACAAACCTATTGTAGTTCCTGCTGTTATTTTACCTGACTTGGTCAACAACCAATTTTTGAAAGCTATAGCGTGTTCTTGCCACGTTACTTTTGGGGTTTCATCCATATTCGACATTATTTTTTAGTTTCATCATAATATTCTTTGGATTCGTTACGCGCTTGTTGTTCTATTTGTGCGCCAATGTCCATACGATCTTTTTCGATTTCCTCAATGATTTCTTCTTTCATATTCTCAAGATCTTTACGTGGATCTGTCATTGGCGGCACTTTATCCAATGATTGCATACTGGCGTCTACCAACTCACGTACAATTTGTTCGATAACTTCTTTTAAGGCAGAGGAGCGCGTTTCACCTTTTTCTGCCAACGTCATAATTCGGCGTTTAATCTCGCCACGCGCACTTCCGCCAGGGAAGTTTGCCGCCAGCATTTGACGCGCTCTATGCGCTCCTAATTTGCCGTATAGACGACTTCTAATCGCCACGTCCTCTGAAGACGTTGATAAAGCCCACAATTCAATGGGGCCAAGGGTATTATAAAGATGTTGCTCATAACGCCCATCGGTCGTTCCCAGAACAAATAAGACGGGCGCGCCAGATGCTTTTGGCCCAGTCAATTTAAAACGGATAACATTTCTTGCTGTTTCAGATAAGCCAAAACGCTCCGTAATATTATCAACTGCTTGATCAGAAATAGCTGTACCCAAAACCCAGATACCTGTCGCTAAATCAATCATGTCGTCATCAAAGTCACCAATCAACTGTGAAGACAAAGCGATTTGTACACCGCGTTTACGTCCTTCACGCACGTCACGAATAACTTGCGTTCGTACAGAAAGCGAGCCATTCGTACGATGGAATTCATCATAACAAAGACGTTTAGGTGTCTCCATAATATCTTGAATACGTTGTTCGTGGTGGAAGCGATATTTATCAGGCACATCACTCAACATCTCTGGCCCAATCCACCATTCACGCACTAACGCATGACGCGCCAACATATACATGATAGCCGTTTGACGTTTTGCCGTCTCGTCTCCTTGCGGTGACACATCCATCAAATCAAGGGCGCAAACACGCGCATCGGAGGCATCAAATTTTGTTACTCCTGCTAGGATTGGGAACTCACGAATGGACGATGATATCATTCGTTCAAACGCACTAATTACATTTTCTGACGTGGGGCCAACAGCCGTTTGCTCAAGGAGTGACCGAATTTGCGGACGACGTGATGCGGTAATAGAATCCGCCAAAACAGGGGAAGCATAACGTTGCGCTTTAACTGCTAATTTAGTTTCATTGACTTCAAATAAACGATCGACAACATCCCACCAATAAGGATCACTTGGTAAATGCACATTATATTGCGCGATGGCTTCATCAATTTCAGGATCAAGGCGCGGCAAATAGGGACGCGGTTCGGCATTTGCCGTTGTATCATCGCGCCATCTGAACATTTCATCCACAACAAACCCAGCCAGTTGTTGGATACCATCATAGGGCCGCTCCATTCCTGGCGCAGTACAAAGCAGCGTTAACATCTCAATCAAATAGCTTCGCTCGTCAATCAACGGATAGCGACAGCCCAATTGCGTATCAAATGGGTTAACCGCATATTCTTGTGTCATTTGAAAGCGGAAATAAGCCGCCTCATGTTGGCGTTCTTCAGGCAATGCTTCTTTAATCAAAGACATCATGCCTGATGATGATGGGCCAATATCAATCACCGCAATATAAGGCAGTTTTTGAATACCTGGGCTTAAACAACACGCCATATTCATCGAGTTTAATAGAACAGATTTACCCGCCCCCGGCTGCGCAAACATCAAATCAAACCACGTTGTGGTAATGTTTGTTCCTGTTTGATACGGCCATACTTTTCCATCAGGCGTTCTAAATAACATTGAGCCTTTATCAAAGGGCGATGAGGCGCGCTGCCAAGGCATCAGCTTCATCACTTCGTACATTGGCGCAATTGCCGTGGGCGCAGTGCCCGCACAATGGATACCAAGTGCAGATGACATCACGCAATCCAAAGGATCACCTGAAAATTCACTCACCTGACAATAGCCCCAACTTTCCAAAGCCTGCATAACGCCCGACAGCCTTGTTTGAAGCAAGCGATGCTCGCCTTTATTGGCCCACGTCGCAATGGAGATACGAAGACGGACAACAGGCTCTTTACGCGCTAAACGTTGAAGCCCTTCAAGGGAATATTTAATTTGTTTATTTTGCGCGTTGGTAAAGCCTAATAGCGTCGCACCAAAAGCACGAAGCCCTACGCTATAAGCGCCGCCTCCTTCAATCATAAAGGAAATACGATACGGGATTTCGGCATCAAACAAACGATTTAGTAACATCGGAAAAGGACTAGGGTCCATTGGCGCCAAGGTGACATCTGCGCCACCCCATAACATATCACCAATCTTAACTGTTTCCTGATCTAATACTTTTGCATCGCCCAAGGCCAATTGCTGTCTTAATGACGGCCACAATACTTCAGACATATCCGTCTTACTCATTGGCGCCCGCGGCGGGATTGGATCACCGGGCAAACACGCTCTCCAATCTTCATTAGCCTTATTGGGATATAAATTATCCTTTACAGCGCGCAAGGCGTCATGCACTTCCATGACTTCACCCACAATCCCTAGCTCATCAAGAGATGACATCACAGAGGCCACATAACTTTTGTGACGCAAGCGAAGCGCATCAAGCGCCGCCAATGGATATTGCGCATAAGCGGCATTCACCCATTTTTTATTACGCGCTTCTTTTTTAGAGCGCACCATTTCATTTTTAGTCAAAGTATTCGGGCGCGTCCACAAAACAAAATAGCATTCTTCATACGACAGATAACGCGATAAATGACGTATACGTTCTTCAAACACATCCGCTACTGCTAATCCTGTATCGATGGCCGTTTGCATAGAGGGGCGCATCAAGTTTCTGAGATGAGGTTTAATACGGCTGGGGTCGCGTACAAAATATACTTGCACGGCATGACCGGGACGATCAAATCGGGCGCCAATCTTAATCGTCGCCCCTTCGATTAAATAATTATATTCTTCTTCACCAACAAGCTGTCTTGATCCATCAATTTTAACATAGGTGATAAGCGATCCATCGGAGCTGGCCATCGTTGTCGTATTATCCGCAGTCTCAAGGCGAATATAACTTTCCAATGTCTTTTTAAAGAGCACCTGGAAAGGGGACATAATTTTATCTAATAGTCTCATATACCGTGACGTTTCATTTTTTGACCAATATCAAAACATAATACAGTGATTTGGGAGTAGAATGAAAGTTTATAGAGTAATAATACGTGAATTATCCGCGGGTTATGGAGGAACACCTACACATCTTTTAATTGAGCATAGAAGTTTTTCCATTGTGTGGGCGCTTTGCCCCCAAAAGGGCCATTTTTTGACCGCCAATAAGCTAAGATTTGTGGGAATTGGTTAAATTCTAAATCGCCTTCTTTGATAATACGACGGTCAAGTGGGAATAAGCGCACTCCTTCAAGCTTTTTATCGCGCGCCATATATTGTTTAGGCCCTAAAAAATCTTTCATGACGACAGACATAATATAAGGGTCATCTGTGAAAAGCCTTGCTTTTGCTTCCTCTCGGCGATGCATAATTTTTTCTAAGGCAGACTTGGCCGTTTCAGCCATGCCTCCTTGAGAAATACGCGACACATAAATTGCCCGCGCGATGTGATGAAGATCGTGCTGCTCAATTTCTGGCATCCATATTAATACACCAGAGCGCATCTGCGCAACTTTCTCTAAGTCACCACATTGGTGACAAAAAATGCAAGTCGTCATTAGATTATCTAATTTATGATTTTGATCATCACCATCAATAAAGAGAACTTCTTGATATTTACCAGATTTAAAACCGCAGCACTGACATGTATCATTATCGCGGCCAAAGACTTTTTGACGCACTTCTAAGGCTAAGGAAGGAGTTACATTACTCGTATCCTTATATATTTGGGCACCGCGCGGATTTTGCGCGATGCCAATTGTTAGGTTATGTTGTGGCATTTTTATTTAATCAACCTTATGGGTTAATACCCAATTCAGCTTTATCCACTTTAGCTACATTAGCACCTGCGGCACCATCTGCACTTGGATCCAATAATGTCGTCATTGATTCCGTTACAATTGGTACAGCGAATAAGCCGCCTCCAATTGTTAAACGCGCAATACCATCTTTCAATGGTGTTTGGCCTGGATTTTCAACGTGGTCTTTAATTTTCAATACACCCAATACAGCAAGCAATATACCCACCATGTAGGATACACCCGTTACCAAACCAGGGACACTACCTGTTGCATTCATCGCATTCGTTGCGATTGTATTAAATGTATTTGCTGACGCTTCTTCTGCACCAGACAGCATACCAAGCACCACCAGTGAACTGAACTTCAAACTATGGTTTCTAATAAATTGTCTCATTTTGTAATCTCCTTTAAAAATATTAAACGAATAAAAATCTCATATGTTTATTTAAACACATATTAGCCTCTATAAGCAAATTTCCCGCCTTAATTATGACTATTTATCAGCAAGATATTGATATAAAGCAATAAATATTGCCTTTATTTTGTCTTATTTGGCAAAAATAATTATATTTTATAAAAAAGTGCCGCACACAAAACGTACGGCACTTATTATTAAACTACATTATCAAACATTATTCTGCTGCTGCAGTAAGACCCAATTCAGCCTTATCTACTTTCGCAACGTTTGCACCATTACCAGCTGTTCCTGCATCAAGTAATGAGGACATTGATTCTGTCACGATTGGTACGGCGAATAATCCACCACCAATTGTTAAACGCGCAATACCGTCTTTCAAAGGCGTTTGCCCTGGATTCTCAACGTGATCTTTAATTTTCAATACGCCCAACACAGCTAATAAAATACCTACCATGTAAGATACACCCGTCACCAAACCAGGAACACTGCCCGTCGCTGTCATCGCGTTACCAGCGATTGTATTGAACGTATTTGTTGCCGCCGCCTCTTCTGCGCCTGCCATTACACCAATCACAACAAGTGAGCTAAACTTCAAACTTTGGTTTTTAATAAATTGTTTCATTTTGTAATCTCCTTTAAAATATTAAACGAATAAAAATCTCATACTTATATTTAAACACATATCAACGTCTTTAGGCAAATTTTTTTGCCTTAATTACAGTTATTGAACGATAAGCCATTGATATAAAACAATAAGTTAAGCCTTATTTTTGCCTTATTTACACAGGGCGTCTTAAAATGCATATTCTATTTTTGTCTTATAATACCGTTACTGCCTGTTACAACCCATTTATTATTTGTGTATTGTATAGCTTTTATACGGCCAATAGAAACAAGCTCATCCCCAACCACAATCGGACGCATATCACGTTGCCCTATTTGTGAAACCCAAGCCTTACCTGGTTGAGCAGCGCGAAGTTCCCACGTTATTTTAGACGAAACTGAAGGCGATTTTTTCTTCGTTACTTTTGTAACGATTGTTTTTTTAACGACCTTTTTAGGGGCTTGGGTGCGCGGAGACTTCTGAACAGGTATTTTAGCTTTCACAGCATTAGATGTCTTCGTAATCATTTTACTATTTTGTAGATTCGTAATTTTTTGATCCATACCATTCAAACGGGCAGTAATACCCTCTAATTTAGTAATTAAAATAGCTATATCTTCACTTTTAACATCAGAACTCGTCTGAGCTTCTACAATTTTTTGTGATGACTCTTTGATCTCAGACTGAATAGCATCTTTCTCTTTTTTTACATCCTCTAGCGTTGATATTTTGGTCTCAAGCTGTTTTTTAAGTTCACTTTTTGGCGTTGGCTCAATAACAGGCTCAACCAATACTACATCCTTAGAAAGAGTTTTGACTTCATCAGCTTTCTTAACGGGCGCTTCTACAATCTGCTCAACTTTTGTGAGTTCATTAGGCTTATCATCACCAAATGTAGAGAATGCATCTTCAAATGGACTGCGTGGTTGCTCAACATCAATTTGCGCAAAATCTTCTTCTGCTAAGTCAATATTGGTTTCATCGGCAACAATAGGCGATGGCATAGGCGGGGCGTCAAGCTTCCCCAAATCAAAATCTTCAATATTTATTAAATCAGGCTTAACCTCATCAGCATCAAACAAAAAGCCTTTATTAGCACCATCATCTTCAATATTATCAAGCTCTACAGATTGAATGTCTTCTTGTTTAATTTTGCCAGGCCCTTCAAATGCACCTTCCATTTTAAGAGCGGTCGCAAATTGCTCTTGCTGAGGGGACGCTGCCGTTATTTTCTGACCTGTTTTATTTAATTGCATCACCATCACGATAGCGCCAACGATGACGGCGCCAATAATAACCATAGTATTAAAACTTAAGCTAAATCTAGACTGTTTCTTCTCACCGAAAGTCTCTCCATCGAAGTCACCTTCTTCAGTGCTCGACGTATCATCATCTCCTTCAAAATTCTCTTCAAATTCACTACCAAAATCAAAATCATCATCCAACACGTCATCAAAAGATTCTTCTTCCGCATAATCAGCTTCATCAAAATCAAAATTTTCATCTAAAGCATCATCGTAAAACGAATCATCTTCAAAATTTTCATCTTTAATATCGCTCATTAGTTTGCTTTCCTAAACTTTATTATTGCCCTGATATAGCGGCGTCTGTTGGCAAAATATTACTATCATTAAGAGTTCTATAAGGCCCAACAATTTGCTCACTAGAAGCGTCTTGATTGTCCGTCACAGCGGAGACAAATAAAATGCCCATAGGTGTTCCAGCCCGTACACGCAACAATTGGGGGTAATTATCTTTAATTTCATTGATAATACCTCCTAACTCTTCCCCAGCTTTCGCAATACCCAGTGCCACCTCTTGGTCTTCACTGCGCGAATTAGATGAACTTTCAGTGACGCTATCACCAGAAATTGTAATAGATGTATTACCTGAATCCGCAATAGCAGAAGCAAATCCAGTAATAAATTCAGCGGCAACAGGCAATACAACCCGTGCAAAATAACGACGATTAATATCTGTTGCCATACCTGGCAAAGTCGTTTTCGGATCAATAGCCACCCCTTCAGCGCTGTAATCAACACCGTTCAAAACAATTGTATTAAAGTTCAGCGTTAAATAATTATAGGTTTCCTCAAATGTGCCAATTAAGCGGCCGCCTTTAAAAGGGCCTGTCATAATTTCTGCCAAAATAGGCCCTGGCACATCTGTATTCGCTTCTGTAATTAATTGTGCATACTCAATCGTTCCTGCAGGCAATAAAATTTCTGCCGTTGAATTATTATTGGCGTTGTTAAATAAGTTTGTGTTTTGCCCTTCACGTTTCTCACGTTCTTCTTCAGCTTTTTCATCAATGTTTTCTTGTAGAGTCTCTAAATACGCCAGTTGTGTAATATCTTTTTTCTGAACGCCAGCAATACTTTGATTTCCTAAAATAGATTCCATTTGCGCTGACATAGCTTCTGATAATGCTTGAATAGCAGGTGTTTTGGTGTCCACTGCTTGTTCAGGAGGGGGGGCTACAGGCGCTTGACGGACAGCACGCTCCACTTTTTCTTGTTGTAATTTCTGCCATCTTTCAAGAGGGTCAACTCGATCAGGTTTGTCTAATTCCATAGGGATCACACCCTTCGGTGCCTCCACAGGCATTGGAACCGCACTTTCGTTTTCACGTAGCGCTTTTTCTAAATTGACTGTGTTGCTGTCCTCAATCGCCTGACGATAATTTTCTGATACAGCGTCGGTCCCAGGTGTTTGGGAAACCTCACTCCCTGATGACACTTGGGATTGTGTCACCTTTTCTTTGTCGCCTGTAAAAATCATAAAGATCCCTATTAATAAAGCAATCCCAACCAGAATAGCTCCAATTTTTACAAAGGGATTATTTCGCCACAAATCACCTAGTGATCCTTTGTTATCTAGTTCCCCAAATTCATTATCGAATCCGTCTAAATCAAAATCGTCATCATCTGAATTAAAATCCATTATATCCTCACAGGCCTTCAGAGCTGGCTAAGTTTGCGCGGAGGAATTCACCGCGATCAGACAATAACAAAACAGGGGTTTCAGTTAAAGCATATACATTCATACCATCCGCTGATGACACAGATTGCTCCCAACCTGGAGACAATAGCGATAAGGGTGTACGCACATACACCATACCATTCATATTATAAGCTGTGGTGCGCCCATCTACACCCGACACTTTAAGTTTTGTGGCATTATTAGGCGCAACCCCATCTAAAATAGCTGTAATAGCGGCATTCCCCGCAACGCGCTCCATACCACCCTCAATTAAAGGCGCTTGCGCGAAAGGACCATATTCAGGAATACGCGCATCTACACGGTATTGAACCTCGTCAGTACCTGTTTGCAACATAATCGAAATCGGCGTTTTAAGCGTTAAAAGACGTATGGACATATTGCCATATGCGGCTTGCTTCATAGGAATAATGCGAATCACATGACCGCCTTCTTCAGGTTCAGTCACTTCAAAATCACCCGCCCAAGTCACATCCTGCACGGGCCATGGCGCGCCTGTGATATCCAAAATATTAATTGTTGTCACGTACCCAACCGCCGTTTTAAGCACCATAGGCGGCACGCCCGGGTCAAGCGCGAGGGTTGCAACATTAATTATTGCTTCTGGCACACCATGAACAGGCTCTTGTGTTGCACGTTGCGTTTCGTCGTACACCTTCAGCAATCCGCGAATCTGATCAGGGCGCATTGGAAATAAACCTGTTATGGCCGCATCAAAGGCCTCACGTCTAATTTCTTCAACAAGCTCTGCTTCTGATTTTCCGACTAAGCCCACATTATCCACATCAACACTGATTCTCGATTTTGAGTTTGCGCTAGACCCAAACCCGTTTAATTCAACATCGTAACGTGTCTGAATATCTGGAAGCGCATCAGCCTCTTCTTTTTCAGCAGGCGATTGCGCACCCACACTTAAGATAGCATCTTGCAGTCTATCCATAATGGATGCTTCATCTGAATTCATCTGAACGGGAGTCGGCAGAGAATCTGACTCAGGCTCTGCGCTATTAATATAATCTTCTAACGTTTTTACTGGTCCGTCATCCGCTTGGGCAAAAACCAAAGAAGACAGCGTCATTGCAATTACAAAAACACACATCAGAACCAGAGGTGTTTTTATACAAAAACAACTTGTTGTGGCCTTAACGACCCTTTTGTCTGATACGTCATGATATGTCATATTGATTTTTTGATGATCCTAATATTAAATACTCTCATTATTGAGTGGGTGAAGTCAAATACAACCGTCACCACCCTGAGCAACCTAACCAGGTGAAGCAACCCATTGCGCGACACCTATTCCATTAGGACTTTCTAATCTTGGCACTCGGACAACAACCAATGTCACCATCCAGCTTACATTACTTGTTTTTGGACCAGATTGAAATGTTAGAGACATCGGTATTTGAACCATCCACTGATAACGGCCACCAACTAACCCCTCAGACTGTAACACAGGCGCGCCTCGTGGCGCAGCCGTAATGACTTGAGTATTTTTCTCTAAAGTTTCAATAATACGCGCGCCTTGAAGAGCCTTTGTAAAGCTTTCCCACCCTTTCGAAGTAAAATTACGCGATGATTCTTGCAGTCTACGGCGATAATCATTAAATCCGAACGTCATCGTCTCTGTTGCAGCTTGCGCTACCCACGACATAAGCGCTGGCGTGCTTAAGTTTGGCTGCATGAGTGAGACCATCGGAATAAGTCGCCCATCTTCGGTTGTCGCAAAATAACGATTTTCGGGCTGATGTACTTTAATGACATAAAACATAGCCGCAATAAGACCAACTATAATAAAACTCTGTATTACAGCCACTCGTAGGGCTAAACGGTAGCCGTCGCGGTAAAATTCATTGCGCACAACGACCTTACCAAGATTGCTCACTTCCTCATTCGCATTAGCTTGCTTTATTTTTTTTGGCTGTCCACGAGCGGGCTTGCGTATGTTTTGTGGCTTAGGGCTATTTTTATCTGTCATTTCAAACTTGTCTTTAAATAAATATCGAATACAATTGTTATTTCTTAATTTCGCTTTAAACCAAATCAGAATATAGAATCATAGCAAAAATAAGCCCAAATTAAAAACAATGAATTATTTGATTCGTGCGTTTTGGTATAAAATTATGATAAAATCTTTAGTAGTGGTTTCAAAAAAACAATAATAGTAGAGATTTAATGCCAATAATTATTGCTAAACATATGAAAAATAAAGACTTTATGAGTATTCATTGGTCATATTTTGCGTTGGCATCAATAGTTTTCTTTCTCTTATTATTTCCATTACAGGCAAATGCAACCGCAGCCCCAGCAGATATTGACGAAACATGTTCTTCTTGTGGATGTGAAAGTACGTGTCAAACGGAAATTAATACAGCCTCTAGCAGTATTCAAGACCATTACGTCCTAGAATTTGACCATCTACGTCAATGGATCGTCAATGATTGGTTTTATAATCCAACCTCTCCTTTTAAACAATTGATGCATGCATTGACCCTGACAACGACACAATTAACAACTATTGGAATTCAACAGGTTCAAATGATTGGAGGCTTCTTTGATGCAAAGCATCAGCTTGAGACGCAAAGATTGTTTCAACAACTTTCCGCACAAGCCCATAAAGATTATCAGCCTAGCGAAGGATTGTGTCAAATTGGCACAAGCACAATTGCGTTGGCACAATCAGAGAGAATTTCTGACCTAACGCAACGCGTATTAACCGAAAGATCTTTAGACAGGACATTATTATCACGCTTTACATCTGCAGGGATGGGAGAACAAAGTGACCGCGTCAATCGCCTAAATCAATTTATAACTGTGTTTTGCAATCCAAAAGACAACGCCGATGGCCTTAAATTATTATGTGGCACTGGCGGGGTTAAATCCCAATATAATATGGATGTTGATTTCACTAGCGCACTCGAAAATAGACTAACATTGAACATGAGTGTCACGTCAGGAGCAGTTTCACCAGATCATCAAAATATTTTCGCGCTCAATTCAAATCTATTCTCACACCAAGTTTTATACCCAATGCCAGATCGTATCTTAGCAGATGGATATAGAAAATTACGCGATATTATGAGCGACCACATTAAGCAAAGGGCGATTGCAGCGAAACGGAGCGTGGCGCAAAATACTTTCTCTGCTTTGGCCGCGATGCGCGCGAGTGGCAGCGGTGAAAACGCACCCTTCCTTAAAGCAACGATCAGAGAGCTAGGTGTAAACGCAGCAGATGTAACCGCTTATCTAGGCGGCAGCCCTAGTTACTTTGCGCAGATGGAGGTTTTAACAAAGAAAATTTATCAAAACCCTCAATTTTATTCAAATTTATATGATAAACCAATTAATGTTGAGCGTAAGGGCGTTGCCATGCAAGCGATTGGAATTATGCAAGATAGGGACATATATGATAGTTTAATAAGAAGTGAAGCCGTATTGGCCACCTTGTTAGAAACACTAATGCATAAAGAGCACGAACGTATTTCCAGTAGCATAGATGCCATCAGTGAAGATGAAAAATGGATAAGGCCAGAAAATTAAAATGAAAAAGCAAAAAATAGATAGGCAAACAAAGTATACGTTAGTGCTCATTGCGCTAGCGTTTGCTTGCCTTACTATGCCGACGGCTCTTTTTGCGCAAGATGCAGAACAAGGAAAATATGAAGGCGAGCTTATCCCTGTTGAAATTGCGCCATATGAGTGTGAAACATCTTGTGGATGCGGTGGATGCGCGGAAACCATTCAAGAGAATCACGAATTACTGAAATTAGCGGGTGCATCCTCTGAATTTCAACGCCACCGCGACTGGTTAGTCGAAGTCTTCTTCAATGGTGAAATTCGTTATGCCATGTCACTCATGACAAATCAAATGACCGCCGTTATGTTACAACAAGTCAAAATTCTTGGTGGCTTTTTTGACGCCAAACATCAACTAGAAACTCAGCGTTTATTTCAAACGTTAATGGCCAAAGCGCATGAAGATTACCAACCCAGCACAGGCATGTGTGATATTGGCACAACAACACGCGGATTGATTATTAGTGAGCGTAAAACAGACTTGGTAAAGCAAGCTTTATCCAATAGAATTTTCGCACGTCACTTAAAAAGTGGTCAGAATATTTCTATGAGAAATAACTCTGATGAATGGAGCCGTATCTATGATTTTAAACAAGATTTCTGTGATGATAGAGACAATGGCGGTCAATTAAAAACCTTATGTGTAGGTGGTAGCGCTCCTAGAATTAACCGCAATAAAGATGTCGATTATACACGTACCGTAGATTCTAATCTAACCTTAGATGTTGGCTTTGCCCTCGATGATATGGCTCAAGGTCCTGACCGCACACTTGGCGCTCAGCTAACGCCTGATGAAAAAGCCGTCTTTGCCCTCATGTCCAATCTTTTTGCCCACAAAACATTAGACATCATAGGGGAGCGTGTCTTAGCCGACGGTTACGGTAATCCGCGCGCCGCTGCTGTTCGTTATCAAACCTTACGCTCCGTTGCCGCCAAGCGAAGTGTGGCCACAAACTCTATAGCGGCAATTATCGCCGAACGAGGTTCAGGTAATGCTAATAATGGTATCATTCCCGCTATAGAGTATGCCCCGTTTGTCAAAAGTGTAATGTTTGAACTTGGCACGCCGCCAGAAGAAATTGATTTTATTTTAGGGAAAAACCCAAGTTATTTCGCACAAATGGAAGTTTTAACTAAGAAACTTTACCAAGATCATAATTTCTATACTGAGCTTTACGACAAACCTGTCAATGTTTTGCGTAAAGGCGCGGCCCTACGTGCCATTGGCCTTATGCAAGATCGCGATATGTTCAAAAGCCTCTTAAGAAACGAAGCAGTTTTAGCAGTTACTCTTGAAACAATGTTAAAAGATGAACATGAAGCTGTATATTCAAAATTATCGGAAATTAGTCCAGACGGAGAATCAAGACAGCCATGATCCGTATAATACTTACCTTTATAATTTTTTGCATTTTCACTGTTTCTTTTAACAACATTACTTTTGCACAATGTGACTGTGAAGCAGATTGTCAGGTTATGACCGAAGGGTGTGGCGCCAGTTGTGGAAATTGCGCGATCAATCAAAAACCTGGAACAAAACAGCAATTTACCGATGAATTAGAAAATCACAAAGCCTGGCTTGTTGATACCTTTTGGCTAGATCGCGTGGAGGGTGATGAGGTTGGATTATTGGCCGCCATTCAACTGATGGTTAATCAGCTGACAACAAATGCTGTATTACAAACGCAAATGATAGGCTCTATTTTTGATGCAAAACACCAATTAGAAACGCAAAGATTGTTTCAACAACTGACCGCGCAAGCGCATAAAGATTATCAACCCAATGAAAAATTATGTGAGATAGGCACAATTGCGCGTCCTCTTGCAGCATCAGAGCGTAAATCAAACTTAGCTCAGCAATACTTTGCAAAGCAACAGTTGGACCGTCAACTGCTTGCCCACGATGACAAAGAAGGAACATTTATCGAAGATAGTACCGCAAAAGACCAATATTCTAGGTTAAAATCATACATCTTACATTTTTGTAATAAATTAGATAATGCTGGTAACTTAGGTAAAATGTGTCTTTCAAGCGAAGCCGAACCTGCAAATATCAATCGTGATATTAACTATACAGCCCTTATAGACGCCCCTTTAACACTTAATGTAAATGTCGCCGATGGTGAGACCTCTATGGACGAACGCGCGCTGACCGCCCTGATGAATAATCTAGTTGCCGAAGAAATTATGCCCAACGTTGCTGCGGGTCGCTTGATCACCAGTAACGCACAGGGCTCGAAGCCCTCGTATGGAGGCGCAGCGGTTCGTTATTTAGATAGTCGCGCTTTAGCCGCTAAGCGAAGTGTCGCCACAAATTCTTTAGCTGCCATCGCCTCTATGAAAACAAAAGGTGATACCTCCTCTGATCCGTTTATCTATTCATTGATCAAAGAACTAAGTCCTGAGCTTTTATCTGATAAAGATATCATTGGTTATATTGGTGAAAACCCAAGTTACTATGCGCAAATGGAAGTGCTGACTAAGAAGATTTATCAACATCCAAATTTCTATGCAGAATTGTATGACAAACCTGCCAACGTAAAGCGTAAAGACGTTGCTATACAAGCCGCTGAGTTGATGCAAAAACGTGACATCTATCGAAGCCTGCTGAGAAGTGAAGCAATCTTAGCCGTTATGCTAGAAACCAGCTTAATACCGCAGCAAGACGAAATTAAGAAAACACTATCTGGCGGTACTGAAAGAGGCATTGCTTCAGGTGCTGGCGGGGGTAGTTAATATGAAAATTCCTCACGCTTTCTTTTTATTATGTCTAAGTTTCGCCGTGATTGCATTCCCTATTGGATCCTACGCAACACCTAATATAGTTGATACATTATTAGGCACGGGCCCCTCAGGGGATTTACTGATTAATGAATTACCCACATCAGGAAAAGGTACGTGCGACTGTTGTGAGGAAGCTATTTCGAGCTGTTTAACCGATGCCTGTGCCTGCCAATCAACACAAGACTTAGGTGAATTTGGTATTGATAATGAAGCCGGTTTAGGCAGTTTATGGATTTTACAGCAGAGCTTTATTTTACATCGTGAATGGCTCATTAAAAATGTCTGGGAAGCGCATGTACTGCCCTCCATGATGCAAATGAGCGAGCAGATTACGTTTGCCGCCATGCAGCAGATGCAAGTTATTGGAACGCTGTTTGATGCAAAACATCAGCTAGAAACTCAAAGATTACTGCAAAATCTGCAGACAGTTGCCCACAAACAATATCAGCCTAGTGACGGTATGTGTCGCTTTGGCACGGTCACGCGCTCTATTGCTGCCAGTGACCGTAAAGCAGAAGTGAACCAAATTGCGATGTCAGCCAGAAATACTGAACGCATATTACTTTCAGCAAATGGTATCGGAACAGGAGGCGCGCGCGATGAAGAAAGAAGCCGTCGTGAAGATTTCAGAACGACGTATTGTAATCCACGCGATATGGGCGGCGCTTTAGCGGGTATCTGTAAAAATACAAATCGCGCGCGTATGAATAAAGATATTAATTATACGAAGACATTATACAACTCTGAAACACTTGATATTGATTTTATAGATTATATTGCCCCTCCTGTGATAATGGGACAAGAGAGACAAATTTACGATACCAAAACCATGACAGGCCCTACAATTTTAAGCCCAGACGAAAAAGATGTTTTGGCCTTAGCCGCCAACTTATATGGAGCGCAATTAATGCCCATTGTTTCTCGTAAAAACCTTGCTGATGCAGACGGCAATATTATTTTTAAAGGGGCAAAATTATATCTTGATACACGTGCCATTGCTGCAAAGCGCAGTGTGGCACATAATTCATTTGCCGCGCAAGTTGGCATGAAAGCAGTTGGTGCCGAAAAAGCATTTCCTTATATGGAAGAAATTTTACTAGATATGGGTATCCCTAGCAGTGCCGTCGAAAAAATGCTGAAAGGTAGCCCAAGCTATTATGCGCAAATGGAAATTTTAACCAAAAAACTTTATCAAAATCCAAGCTTTTATGCGCAACTCTATGATAAGCCCGTTAACATCGATCGTAAAAATGTTTCAATGCAGGCGATTGGCCTGATGCAAAAACGTGATATTTATCGCTCGCAACTGCGCAGTGAAGCCAACAGCGCTATCTTCCTAGAAACATTATTAGAAGATCTTCAAGAAGATGAATTGAATGACGCCGGTGGCCTAACGGAAAATACACGCGTTCTCTATAACTTAGGGTTAGGAGTAGAGCGATGATAAAAAATTTGAAAAATAATCTTCTGATTTTATTTGGCGTTCTCGCCCTAACAATAACCACTGGAGCGTTTGCGCAAAACAATCTATCCAGTCTTTTTAATGAAGAGCTCAGTATCGCTAGCGAAATATTAGCTGATTATACAGAGCCGCTCACATTGACAAATTTAACAAGTCTTTCAGAACAAACGAGCATTTCACTTGCCGCTTTTCAAGCCGCCACTAGCGTTATTGCAACTGATATTTTGGTGCAATACGGCAGCCCCACAACATCTGAGGCTTTTGCAGCTCTTTCTGCTCAAACTGGCATTGAAATTTCCACATTTCAGAACGCAAAAAGTGTTCTGTCTTCTTTAACTGAAGCAGGGCTTTCTCTTGAAGAATTAAGTATTGTCACAGAAGTAATCGTACAAAATGGTGGCGTTATAACCGCAGAAAATATCGCTACTATTTCTTCACAAACAGGCATCCCTATCGACACATTACAAAGCGTTGCCACTATCCTTGCGACAAACAATATTCAGGCCTCAACATTAAGCGCAGTCTTAACAACGATAGACGCGGCAGGCGTCGATATAGAAGGCTTAGAGCAAATTGTTACTGATGCAGACGATGACGGAACAGGAGATGATGAATACACCCAAGATGAGCTAGATACTATTGAACTTGTTGAAGGGTTAGAAGTTGTTCCTGACACCGTGATATCACGTGGAGCAACCTCTGCAAACGGCCCTATTGTGGACACTGAACTATTAACCGAATGGGTGCCTTCTTTCATGTTAATGACACAACAATTTACGGCACTGATGATTCAGCAAGTCCAAATCATAGGCAGCTTTTTTGATGCAAAGCATCAGCTTGAAACACAAAGATTATTTCAACAAAAAGTAGCGGAAACTCATAAAGATTATCACCCTTCAGCAGAATTGTGTCAGGTGGGAACATTTACGCGTGATCTGATTGATTCACAACAACGTAACAAAATTACCCGTAACGTCATGGCACAGGCTACCATAATGCGTGCTTTAGCCGCAGGCGATGTCAAAACAAGTAATCTAGGCGACGACGGCTTTGAAGGGGATGTTAGAACTCGCCGTAAAGGCTTTATTGATAAATTTTGTAATATTCAAGATAACGCAGGTGCCTATCAATTGGTTTGTGAAACGAATAAAGATCCCCGCCAACAAAATGCAGATGTCAATTATACCCAAACCATTGATTCTCCCCTGACCATTAATGTTGATTTTTGGGCGAATTCTGAAGCTGCCTCTGAAGGGGGTACCGTCCCTCCTCACCAATCTTCACTCGAAGAAGAAAACTTGTTTGCTTTCTTGGATCAAATTTTCATGAATGATGCGTTTCCTGATATTAAAGCACCTCGCACAGTAACCCATAACTTCATCAAACCTTACCTTGAAATGCGCTCCCTCATTGGCATGCGTAGTGTTGCTCAAAATAGTTTCGCCCATATAATTGCAGAAAAAACGGTAGGGCCTTCTGGTGACAAAACGATCACACCTTACGTGTTTGCGTTATTAGAAGAAATGGGCGTCAAATCAGCAGACATTACGGAGTATATTGGGTCCAATCCAAGCTATTACGCCCAAATGGAAGTCCTCACCAAAAAGATATTCCAACACCCTCAATTTATCTCAAACCTGTATGATAAGCCCGCAAACGTTAAGCGGATGGGCGCTTCATTAAATGCCATTAAACTCATGCAAGATCGTGATATTCATGAAGCGATGTTAAGACGCGAAATGCTAACTTCTCTGATTTTAGAGCTGCAACTACGCCAAAAAGAAAACCAACTTAAAATTAATGTTGAAAGATTACTGTCAGATGAACCAGATAAGCCTGACTTTATTTATGGTGATGGTGCGGCAAACAACTTTGGGGTTGGCACATTCAATGAAAACTCTGGTGGCGGTGGCTTCTAATCTCACCTTCTTAAAACAGCCGAACTCCTATACGACTTTAAATGGCATAGTGCTTGCAACTCTCATTCTATGACTTGTGAATAAATTTCACATTGATATTAGAATTTTTGAGGAAAAAGTATGACTTTTCAAGCACTTAATACCGCCATTACAGGGCTACGCGCTGCTCAGCAACAACTTAGCACAATATCAAATAACGTCAGTAACGCGACAACCCCTGGTTATAATAGGCAAATTGTACCGCAATCCACACAAGTCTTGCGTGAAACAGGCACAACTGTGGGCGTTCTAACGGAACAAGTCGTACGTCAAGTAGACATGAACCTGCAACGTGACCTTTGGACACAAATTAGTGCGACCTCCTCTCAAGATGTTCAAATTCAATATTTACAACAAATTCAAAACTTTAATGGGCCGCCAGATAAAGGTTTCTCTATTTCCGCACAACTATCAGATTTACGTGATTCCTTCAGCGCGCTATCTGATATTCCAGATGATATCTCAGCGCTTGAAGCGACCGTTAATCAGGCCGCTATCGTTGCTGATAAATTTAATGATTACTCTAGTTTGCTAACCCAAATGCGTAATGATGCGCAAACAGATCTACAAACATCTGCCAATAACGTAAATTCCTTATTACAGGAAATCACTAGTATTAACATTCAAATACGTGGCGCAGAAAACATAGGAAGCTCCGTTGCTGGCTTACAAGATCAGCGCGATATCGCTATCAAAGAGTTAACCCAACAAATGGATATTAGCTTTTTTGAACGCGCCGATGGTGTTTTAGTCGTTCAAACACGTGAAGGACAAGAGCTTGCTGGAGATGTGGCCAATCGCATTGAATTTGAGGCACAACCAATCTCTGCCAATCAATATTATCCTGAAAGCGCAAGCGGCTTATTTTTGGTCAGCGAAACAAATGGCGGACGCATTACTAAAACAGATTTAACTGAGCGCGTGATTGGCGGTAAACTTGGCGGCCTGATAGAGTTACGCGATACAACTATCCCAACGTACCAAGCACAAATAGACGAGCTTGCCTATCAAGTGGCCAACCGTTTGGACTCTCAAGGCTTAAAATTATTTACAGATCAAAATGGATTTGTGCCTGATAATACACCGCCTGATCCTAACGCACTGCCGTTACCAACGCCCGTTCCCTACGTTGATTTTGCCCGTGTTATACAGGTAAACCGCGACATAGAAAATGATCCAACCCTTATTCAACGTGGCACATATAATACAGACCTCAACGCGCCTTCTGGCGATAACTCAGTTATCAGGCGGGTTTTAGAATTTGGTTTTGGCGATGTTCAATATCAAGAAGCCGTTGGAACAGTTGACCTAACCGATGCAGGTGCAAATACAGATTTACAAACTCTATTGGGTCTAGGCTCACAAAACCGCGTTGTCTTGGGAACAGATTTCTCTAGCTTCCCTGAAGTGGATGATGGCGTTGATGGCACCAATGACTTACTTGAAACATTCCAAGAATTTTTCATTGATACCCCCGATCAAGATCAATTCAAAATTACGTTTGAGGAGTTAGATGGTGCGGGCGCATTTGCTGCGATTGAATTAGTTGTCGATTTAGAAGAAATAAATAACCCTCCCTTTGGCGCACCAGGTGATTTTGCTATTGGACAACCCACCGTGCCCGCAGGTGCAATAATTAACACGGCATTAGATCAACTTACCTCTTACATAAATGCAAAACTCATTAGCCAAGGTGCCGCAGACACATCACAAGCTTTTGCAACCACAAATAATTACGGTCAATTAGTTTTAGAAAGTACAGGCAATATAAGCATTAGCCGTGACCCAACGGATCCCGCTATTCCACAAGCAATGTCTGAACCAGCGCTAGCTGCGCTTGGTATCACAGAAGGTAGTTTTGATGCCGAAGACCCTAGCTTTACGGTACAAGTGGGTAATAACGAGCCTTATACAATTGTGATTGAACCTAATGATACAATTTTAACGCTTGAAAATAAGCTAACCTACAACAACCTAACAAACACAGGCGTTCCCGGATTGTTTGTTGAAATTAATGTCGATGGCGGTCTTACTTTACGCCCTGGTATTGACGACAGTAATTTTACGCCCCCTGCTCCTTTCACAACCGAACCTGAATTTGGCGGTGACATCACTATCACAGGTGGGCCTTACACAACTGAGGCCGCAGGCAATGGCTCTATTGATGGGTTAAATATTATCAGTGCGCTATTCGGTAATTTTACAGGAACAGGTCCAACAGACTTAGTTGAAAATTCACCTATTGTAAATGTAACCTACCAATCAGAAATTTCTGAAGGTTCTGGAACGTTTACAAATTTTAGAAATAAATATCTTGGCCCTAATGCGAGTATTTCAACAGGCATTTTCAGTTCAACTAATCTTATTGATTACGCACAAAAAGTCGTTGATGAAACGGCGCAAGATTATCAACAACGACAAAGTGCCTTTGAAAATGAAGATACGCTTCGCGGTATTTTACAAAGAGAATTTTCAGATGACTCAGGTGTTAATATTGATGAAGAAATGTCCAACTTGATTATTGTACAAACCGCTTACGCGGCCGCCGCTAGAACCATTACAGCGGCAGATGAAATGTTTCAAGAACTTCTCAATTCAATAAGACGCTAAAATAAATAGTATAAAAAGGAAGCAGTAAAATGACAGGTATTTCAAATTTAGGCCAAGCACTTGACCAAATATCAAGATTAAAAAGCCAGCAAATAAGCCTTGATACTTTCAGCACGCAGATTGCAACAGGTAAGAAAACGCAGCAATTTTCTGGGCTAGGTGGTGATGTCATTCGCTCACAACGTGCGCGCGCAGATCTAAATTCAATGGATCAGTACAATACAAACATCACAAACGCACATAGGCGCCTAGATTTAATGAGTAGCTCTATTCAACAAATTTCTGCCCAAGCCAACACATTGACTGGTGCGATGACATCTGTGCAAGGGGGTGATTTACCTGACTTTGAAACAACACAGCAATTGGCTGGTGATGTGCATGATTTTATTATTGATTTAATTAATTCAAAAGACGGTGAACGTTATCTATTTGCGGGTGCAGATTCCAGCGTTAAGCCTTTAGAGCAAAATAATCAATTTGATACTTACTTAGGAAACTTTATTCCCAGTGAAGATGATTTAGCCGCGGCAGGGTTACCAAACCCACCAGGCATTACCTCTTCTGGATTTGTTGGTGATTGGGCCGATGGCACCATCTCTACTGAAGAGTTTATTGCCGCCTACAGCGATACAAACGAAAATGTTTTGGGCTATTCAGAAAGCTTGAGCAGTGGCTCCGCAGGCGAAGTCCGTATTCGCGTTGATGATAATTCTGATTTCGATTATACCGTTTTGGGTAATACACCTGCCATGAAAGATTTGATTATTGCGATTGGTGTTTTAAAATCACTACCCCCGCCCAGCGCAGCGCCGGGAGCGTTGAATGATCCAACGGCCTTGAATGCAGGAGATGATATTCCACCTTATCCCTCTTCTGAAAAACAGGAAAACTTTTTTGCCGTCACGACTGATTTAATGCAAAAAATTAATAAGGCTGTCGATCAATTGGAACGTCAAGAATATCGTCTTGAATTAACACGGGCGCAAACATCAATTATTCAAGAGCAATAT
>CALDHI010000051.1 GCA_937941545.1 uncultured Alphaproteobacteria bacterium | reverse complement strand
TCATCCTTAGTCAGTTTCACGTCCAGCTCCACCCATTCAATACCGATATCGGCGGCGGTATGAATACCTTCCAATGTGTTTTCAGGGGCGTAGGATGCGGCGCCGCGATGGCCGATGACTTGGGGGAGTTTTAAAGGCATAATTTGGCTCTTTTATTAAATTTTATAATGATTTTTATTTTAAAAACTGTCATAACACAAACCTTGATAAACTTATAGAGGCAATGATGAGTATTAGTAGCGCTGTGAAATATAATGAGTCGGAAACCAGTGAAGCCGCGAATGCGCCAAAGACATATGGACAAACAGGCGCGATTATCGGTTGGCAAGAATTGGATAATGAAAAGGGACGCGGCGTCATTGCCCTAAAAGATATTGCTAAAGGCACTTTAATTGAAAGCGCCCCCGTTATTGTTGTTGCAAAAGAAGATGTTCCCGATAGTGGCGGTGCGCCCGATGGGTATCTTCTTGATTGGGAGCCTGATGAGGAAGGGCAGGAGCATTGCATGCCGCTAGGGTATATTATGCTCTATAATCATTCCCGTGCGCCGACGTTATATTTAGAAAATAATTACGAAGAAATGACCATTAGCTCCTTTGCGCAACGTGATATCAAAACGGGCGAAGAACTCACATGGGATTATTCCTGCGAGATTTGGTTTGACGAGGATTAGGGCGTCGTCTGCTTCGCTACTTTGTTCTCTCTATAAATTAAGTAAATACCACTGATCATGATGATGGCGCCGCCTAAGATAACGAAGGGGTCATCTGTTACGTCACCAAATATTAAATACCCTAATAATAACGCCCAGAAGATGTCCGTGTATCCTAATATACTGATAGTCACGGCATGTGTTTTTACGTAAGCTATAGCCAGAAACAAAATAGCAATTCCTCCAATAATACCTGCTGTTGCCATTAAGGACAAATCAACAGGTGACGGTAAAATGGGTGTTATCCATATAAATGGTAAGCAGCATAAAAAACTGGTTATGGTTGGAAATAAGGTGAAGTTAATTGCTGGCTCTTTTTCTCCAATCTTTCTTGATAAAATGTTTGAATAAGAAAAAGCAACGACACCAATGAATATTATTATTGTGGCTGGATTTGGCTCAATTAAGCCAGGGCGTAGTATTATCAAAGAGCCTATGAAACCTGTTAGGATGGTGGTGATACGATGTTTGCCAACGGGCTCTTTTAACAAAAAATAACAGAGTATGGCGGTAATGAATGGGCTTAGATAATACATGAGTGCGACTTCGGCTAATGACATGTGTTTGTAAGCATATAACACGCATAAAAAATTTAAAGTGAGGGCTAAACTACGAAAGAGTTGAAGTTTAGGGAAGTAAGTGATTATTTTTTGGCGTTTGATGAGGATGTATGAAATAAAGAAAATACTCGCGAATAATTTACCGTAAAAAGCAATGTGGAAGATTGAGTAGCTCTCCCCGAGATATTTATACATGCTATCACTCACCATAAATAGCGCGTCGGAGATTAAGGCAAATATAATACCAACAGTGCTTGTGTTGAGTTTCATATAAACAGAGTAGATGAAAATAGAGTTTAAGGGAATGGGGGCGTCGCATTAGAATAATTGCGCAGGCGTTTTAGGTTGAAAGTTTCTCCATAATCAACTCTGTTTCTACCCTTGTTACAATCGGATTAACAATATTCATTAGTCGTCTTATATTTTCTAATTGATTGTTCTGCTCTTCGTCCCATGTAGTTGTGTTAAATATGGGTGAGACGCTAGATGCAAAACCTTCTCTCGCTCTACGCAGGTCGTTGGTATATTGAACCACATCCCCCAATTTTAAGTATTTGACGTCCTCTTTCCCTTCCTCTGTTGTGCCTAGAATTATCGGAATGAAAATTGTTTTGCAGTAACTGTCTTTTGTGGTTTCGATGACAGTCACTTTTTGCTCTAATTCTAAAAAGTCCTGCATAGATATTTGATTAGCATGCATCATCTTGGATAGCTCTTTAGACTCATCGCGGCATGCACGGGCAATTCCGGAAAAAATAACGTTAAATAGGTTTGAAAATGACATTTTGTCATAATGCACAAAAAAGTAATCCATTCAAGACTTTATTGCTTCGCAGGGAATAAAATGGCGATATTTTTTATTGATAGAGGTTTTTCTTAGGGGACAGGTTAATTAATACCCATTAATTTACAGACATTGTCGCCACGGCTACTTAAGACGGGAATACCAACATCTATAAGGTATTTTTTACAATTTTCAGATTTTTCCTGAATACCATATTTTTGCGCCTCATCATTGCCGGGCGTCTTATCCGCGCTATCAGTTTGCCCAAAAGCCACAGAGGAAAAGGCAAGAGAGACGGCGACTACGCTATTTATAAGAGAGAGTTTCATATTTGTTTTATTCCTTATGTTAAAGAAAAAAGTAATATGTCACCCAATGAAAGTCAATAACAATTAGGATGCTTTATTGGCCGTATCTTTATGCTCTCTATAAACAAGGTAAAGCCCGCTCAACATGATTATAATGCCTCCTAAAATCACAAAGGGGTCATTGGTGACATCACCGAAGATTAAATAACCTAATAACATCGCCCCCAGAATATCCGTGTAGGATAAAATACTAACCGTAACGGCGTGGGTTTTTTTGACTGGAGTGTGCATGAAGGTATAGATTGATTTCTTATCAGTAAAATAATTATAAAAATTGAGGCAATATGGATTTAGATTGCTTTTTTAAATTAAGAACACAATTTATTAAACAGCATTATATTCAGTGTCGGAAAAACTTTGATGAAATAAAGCATTTAATAGAAGCGGAGTTACCTCCTTATATTCCACCATTTTTTAATCCAGACTTTGATGACTGTGCGCCACCTTTTATAGATGAATGGTTAGATGCTAACCTATCAATTAATGTGGTCGGGTTATCTTGCTTATCAATGTTATCAAATTCGTTGAAAGCTTTCTTAGCAGAAACGGAAAGGCATTTTGGCTATAAGCTGCTCACGAATAATTCAAAGAAAAAAACGTTTAAAAAGGGGTTTTTAAACGGCTATAAAACAGTTCTTGGTGACGTTCTTTCTACTAATTGGTCGGATTGCCCAGTTAATTTTGATATTATAGAGCAAATTATTTTAGCGAGAAATGATGTAGAACATAGTGGTGATATAACTAGTTTCAGGCCTTCTCACGGCAAGAAGGCTATTAAAAAACACCCAGATTTGTTTTTTAAAAATGATTCAGCTTCCGATGTCCCTTGGTTTAAAAGCGATATTGTTGTGACTGAAGAGAAATTATTAGGGGCAATAGAAGAAGCCGATAAATTCATCTCTTATATTTGTTCTCTAGATTCTCATGATTGGCGAAAAGGCCTAAATAAAAACCCGCCACAATAATAGGGCGGGTTTTGGGAAGTGTTATAAGAGAAAGCTTTAAATCGCGTAGCGTGTTTACGTGCCTGAGCGACTTAAAAAAAAAGCTTAAGCCGCGTTTTCTTTTTTCTCACGCTTGGCTGGCTCTTTTGCTTCGCCTGTTTCTTGGTCAACGCGTTTCAAAGATAATTTCACTTTACCGCGATCATCCATGCCAATGCAAAGCACTTTGATCTCATCGCCTTCATTGATAACGTCAGTCGTGTTTGCAACACGCTCGTCCGCCAATTCAGAGATGTGAACAAGGCCGTCTTTCGCGCCCATGAAGTTTACGAACGCACCGAAATCAACACATTTCACAACTTTACCGTTATACACTTTACCAACTTCTGGCTCTTCTGTGATGCCTTGGATGATGGCAACGGCTTGGTCGATTGACGTTTGGTTAATCGCAGAAACTTTGATCATACCATCATCATTGATGTCGATTTTCGCGCCCGTTTCTTCGGTGATGCCACGGATAACTTTTCCGCCTGTACCGATAACATCACGGATTTTATCAACAGGAACTTGAATAGATACAATTTGTGGGGCATGTGACGATGTTTCGCCGCGCGCTTCCGCAATTGCTTTATTCATTTCTTCCAAGATATGAATACGACCATCTTTAGCTTGCGCCAAAGCAATCTTCATAATGTCTTCTGTGATAGACGTGATTTTGATGTCCATTTGAAGGGAGGTAATACCCTCGGATGTACCTGCCACTTTAAAGTCCATATCACCAAGATGATCTTCATCACCTAAGATATCAGAAAGAACGGCGAAGTCTTTGTCTTCTTTGATCAATCCCATTGCGATACCTGCAACTGGACGTTTCAAAGGAACACCTGCATCCATCATCGCAAGGGATGATCCACAAACAGACGCCATTGAAGACGAGCCGTTAGACTCGGTAATCTCAGAAACGTTACGCATTGTGTATGGGAAATCTTCAGCCGCAGGAAGAAGCGGATTAATCGCTCTCCAAGCAAGCTTACCATGACCAATTTCACGACGTCCAGGCGGGCCTACACGACCTGCTTCACCAACAGAATATGGAGGGAAGTTATAGTGGAGTAGGAAGCGTGAACGGCTTTCACCTTCAAGTGCGTCAATAATTTGCTCATCTTGGCCAGTTCCTAATGTTGTCACGACAAGCGCTTGTGTTTCACCACGTGTGAACAAGGCAGAGCCATGCGCACGAGGAAGAACACCAACTTCGGCAACAATTTGACGAACCGTTTTTGTGTCACGTCCATCAATACGGTTACCCGTTTTGATGATGCTTCCACGCACAACGTCCGCTTCAAGTTGTTTAAACGCAGAGCCAATCATTTCTTTTGTTGTCTCTTCGCTTAAGAACTTCTCAACCGCTTTCGCTTTTACAGCATCTTTGGCCGCATAACGCTCCATTTTATCTGTGTTAGAATAAGCCTTTGCAACGTCTTTCTCAAACTTCGCTTTAATGTTTTTTTCCAGTTTTTCAACTTTAGGATCTGCTTTTGGCATATCCCAAGGCTCTTTTGCGCCCATTTCGGCCAATTCGATAATAGTGTCGATAACAGGTTGGAAGCCGTTCCATGCGTGCATAACTGCGCCCAACATGATTTCTTCATCAAGTTCAGACGCTTCTGATTCAACCATCAGCACGCCTTCTTTCGTACCAGCAGCAACAAGGTCAAGATTTGACTCTTCCATTTGTTGCAATGTTGGGTTCAACACATATTCATCATTGATATAACCCACACGCGCCGCGGCGATTGGGCCCATGAATGGGATACCTGACATTGTAAGCGCGGCAGATACACCTAGCATCGCGACCATGTCTGGGTCATTTTCCATGTCGTGCGCAACAACCGTACACATCACAAGAACTTCGTTTAAGAAGCCTTTCGGGAATAGAGGACGGATAGGGCGGTCAATCAGACGCGCCGTTAGTGTTTCTTTTTCAGAAGGGCGGGCTTCACGTTTGAAAAAACCCCCTGGGATTTTACCAGCGGCATACGCTTTTTCTTGATAGTGAACAGTCAACGGGAAGAAATCTTGTCCTTCACGAACAGATTTAGACGCCGTTACAGCACATAAAACCTGCGTTCCGCCATATGTCACCATGACACATGAGTCGGCTTGACGGGCGATTTTACCCGTTTCAAAAATTAGTGGTTTTCCTGCAAATTCAATTTCTTTGCGATATACGTTAAACATATTGTTTAATTCCTTTTTAAGTGCGCCATGCACATAAATGCGAGGGCGCTGTTTCAGTTAAAAACAAAAAAGGCGTAATTTTATAATTTATAGAATGGTCTTCGGTGGACAGTGGAAGGCTCAGATAAATTAAGCACTCTACAGTCAACCGCAAGCCAATTGCGTAAATTTCAAAAAATACGCCCTTTTCATACTGAGCATTAAATGCCATTTTTCAGGGCGTAAGTCAAATTGTTAATAAATTCTGGAGTTAAGGGTAAAAAAACAGCTTGATGTGGCCTATGTAAAGTTATAACTTTATTTTTTACGTATTAATTGTGAGGTGTTGTTATGCTTATACGTTCTAGGCCTGCCGTTGATTTACTTAGCGAAGAGGCGTTAAATAACTTATGGGAAAGATTGGAAAAAACTAAATCGGCCAAGGGTGGCTTATCTATTGCGCCAGAGGCATTATTAACTCTTGCCAAAAACTTAGCCCCTGTAGCAGATACCTTGTCAACTATCGAGGTTTTGTATGATAACCTTGATTATCTTACGGACGTAGATAAGTTGTTGCCTGCAGATATTGCCGCAACTATTAAAGATCGTATTGCAGAAAGTCAGTTTTTTTATAAAGACGTTTTTTCTGAAAACTGGGGAATACAGCACTTAGGTAAAAAGGTTGTGCAGATTTCTGATGATTGGGCTATGGTTGGTGCAATCAATTCAAGTCTAGGTTTTAAACTTGAACGAGATGGTTTTGAATATACAAATATCATGTATTTTAATGTTAGTGCTCAGTTTAATAGAAATACGATGACTGACGATATGTTTAATTGCCAACGTGAAAAACTTAAAGGTATACCTTTGCTAGATAAAGATGGAGTTATCGTGGGTGTTACTGTAGCCTCTGGTGATAATAAAGAAACAGATTACGTGATGGGAGTCGTTGCTATGCCAGATGTAATTAAACGTTCTAAAGAGTTGGGGATTATATAACATGAATTACTTAGTTTTAATGCGTCACGGTCAATCCACTTGGAATTTGGCTAATAAATTTACGGGCTTTAAGGATGTGGAGCTGACGGATGAGGGGCGTGCGGAAGCCGTCAAAGGCGGGAAACTGCTTAAAGAAGCGGGCATTGATTTTGACCAAGTGTTTACCAGCACCCTAAAACGCGCCAATCACACGGCGGAGTTGGCGTTGAAAGAGGCGGGGTATGATGCGCTTATTGACACTATGATTTACCATGATGACCTGCGTGAGCGCGACTATGGCGATTTGACTGGGCTAAACAAAGACGAGACCCGTGCGAAATACGGTGATGAGCAAGTGCATATCTGGCGTCGCTCATACGATGTACCACCACCAGGAGGTGAGTGCCTGCAAGACGTAGTCGAAAAACGCGTGCGTCCTTATTACGAAGCAAATATCAAGCCGATGTTGGATGAGAACAAAAACGTCCTGATTGCGGCCCATGGAAACAGCCTGCGTGCGATGTTGATTATCCTCGGCGTTGAAACGCCAGACACAATTAACGCAGCCGAAATGGAAACAGGCGTTCCTGTTGTATTTGAGTTGGATAATGGCGAAATCAAAAAACGTTATAGCTTAAAGTAATTTCATATTGTCATTTCCTGTTCAAAAATCTATAAGTAATTAGTTTTAAATTATAAGGAATGAACAATGGATATCTCAAAAATCTCAATGGGCAAGGATGCTCCAAACGAAGTCAACGTGATTGTGGAGAACACAGTCGGCGCAGTCCCTGTTAAATATGAGATTGATAAAGAGTCTGGTGCGATATTCGTGGATCGTTTTGTTCATACGCCTATGCATTACCCAGGAAACTATGGTTTCATTCCCCACACATTGTCTGAGGATGGTGATCCTGTGGATGTGCTAATCGTGGGTGATGTGCCTGTGATTGCGGGCGCGGTTATCCCTGTGAACCCCATTGGTGTGCTTAAGATGGAAGATGATGGTGGCATGGATGAGAAAATCATCGCCAAGCCAACAACTAAAATGTTCCCTTATCATAAAGATATCGAAAATGTGTTCGATCTACCTGAAATTGTTTGCCAACAAATCGAGCATTTCTTCACGCATTACAAAGACCTTGAAAAAGGTAAATGGGTAAAAATCTTAGGTTGGGGCGACGCCGAGGAAGCGAAGAAGCTCCTCAAAGAAGGTATTGAGCGCGCAGGGAAGTAAAGTCCTGATTTCTTTAATGTCATTAGGCATAGCTATAGTTGATAGGGTAAAAATAATAGACTTTTTATAATGAAAGCCCGTTTATATCTTGTTCAACACCCTCGTGAAAACTTGCACAGTCTAGTGCTTTGTTAACCACGTAATTTGGAACCTCTGTGATAGTCATCGGTGGCATAATGGCCAATGCCTCTTCAAGGGTCGGGCACGCTTCACTTAAGTCTGCAGATTTTTGTTCTTGAATAAAGTTTTTGTAAACATCTGTTGTTTGCATGTGTGCGAGCTGTTCGGTGGATGAAATTGCGTCTGCTACTGTTTCGTTATAAGCGTTTACTAAGCATTTCCCTCTAGATATACCTTTTATTAGCGCATCACATTTTTCTATTTCTGCGTTTAATACATCCACTGGACTTAGTTCGTCTGCGGCAATTGCGGTACTGATACCACTTAACGCTGATGATAAAAGAAAAGCTTTGAAAAACTTGTTCATAATTTTACCTTTATTTTTATTTTCATAACCATAACAAAATGAAGTGTGTTTGTCAATTATTCATGTGAGTATAAAAAAAGCCGCTACAATTAAGAGCGGCTTTATTGAATTCTTGGGGTGTTTATCGGTCTTAACGACGGATACCACATTTCTTCAAGATAGCTTGGTAACGGGCATTGTCATTGTTGATTAGGTAATCAAGCAATTTACGACGTTTTGCCACCATCGCCAAAAGACCACGGCGTGAACCAAAATCTTTTTTGTTTGTTTTCATGTGCTCAGAAAGATTGTTGATACGCTCTGTTAGAATAGCGATTTGTACTTCTGGTGAACCAGTATCGTCTTTTCCTTGGGCGTTATCTTTAATTACTTCTGCTTTACGTGTACTTGTAATCGACATCGGTTTCTCCTTTTTGGTTAAACTAATTTATAAATTAAAGACCCTAACAGGTTGAATTTTCGCCCCATAAGTCTCCACCATCGCAATGGCTTTGTCCTCATAAGTGGCGAGGGCGGTAAAGTAATCATCTGATTTCCAATCAATCCCAATTTGTTCCATACGGGCCAAATCAGGCTTAGCTAGAAATGAGATTGCATTACCGTTTTTCAACGCGAGCCATTCTTTTTCCTTCAAGGCCAAAACCGGGATGTCGTCCAGGACGGTCTGAAGAGGCAGAATGATTCTGCTTAAGTCTCTTTCTTGTGTAGGGTTATCAATCATTTCCTCAAAAATATCAAGGGAAATCGCATCTTTAAGGGGCATTGCGCCCACTTCGGCACGCTCAAGCGCGGAGATGTAGCCGTAACAGCCCAATAGTTGCCCCATATCACGGGCGAGAGAACGGATATAGGTTCCTTTACCGCATGTTACTTTAAACGATGTCTGCGACATCGAAGTGTCGCCATGCCCGCAAGCGGGAGGGCGAGACGGTTCATTTGATATATCTTGGTTACTTGCGGCTGTAGCGGACTTGTCCGCCTGAGGCTCTATAATAACAAACTCTTCAATATAAACTTCACGGCTTTTGATATCCGCATGCTCGCCATCGCGGGCGATGTCATAGGCGCGCTCACCTTCAATTTTAATAGCAGAAAATTGGGGAGGGATTTGTTGTATGTCACCAATAAATTGTGGGAGCAGGGCGGTGATCTCATCTAGGGTGGGGCGCTTATCGGAAGATTGAATCGCGTCACCTTCGGCATCATCGGTACTGCGTTGCTCACCCCATGTGACGGTGAAGTTATAAATCTTCATCGCATCTTGAATGAAATTAACGGTTTTGGTGGCCTCCCCAAGTGCAATGGGAAGCACGCCAGAGGCAAGGGGATCAAGTGTTCCCCCATGCCCAACCTTTTGCGCTTGTAGGGCATAACGGATTTTACCCACGGCTTGCGTCGATGTCATGCCAACAGGTTTGTGGAAATTAATCCAACCGTGAATAGGATTACCTTTTTTGCGTTTACCCATTTCGAGACCTCGTCATTGCGAGTGAACGAAGTGAGCGCGGCAATCCATCATGAAATTGAAATGGATTGCTTCGAAGCATAGCTTCTCGCAATGACGTATTAAGAAACATAGTCTATTCCTGATCTGAATATTGGATAGTATTGAGAAGCTCATCCAGCTTTTGCGCTTTTTCGAAAGACGTATCTTCTTTGAAGCGTATTTTTGGCGTGAATTTTAAGGTAGAGCTGGCGTTAATATCGCGCTGAAATACGTTTGCGTTATTGTTAAGCGCAGGAAGCAAGGCGTCCATGTTCGCGCCTCCCAACGATATAACGTACGCCGTTGCTTGACGCAGGTCAGGCGTGGGTACAACTTCGGTCACGGTCAACTGGCTGGCGACATTGAGCAATATTTCATCATGAAAATGCCCCTTCGCCATGCTTTCTGCAATGATATGACGGAACTGCTCCCCAACGCGAAGTTGACGTTGCGATGGGCCTTTATGTGGATTTGGGTTTTTCTTTTTCATTTTCTATATTCTTCATCGTCATTGCTAGGAGCCTCAATATTTATTGGGGCGACGCGGCAATCTATCTTTAGCTTTAGGTGGATTGCGTCGCTCAAAATTCTTTTGTGCTCGCAATGACGTTTTTCTTAATATTAATCCAAGCTTCTGGCTTCTTCTACGACTTCGTAGCATTCGATAACGTCATTTTCTTTGACATCATCATAGCTTTCAAACGCCATACCACATTCAATACCTTCTTTGACCTCTTTAACTTCATCTTTAAAGCGTTTCAAGGTTTTCAGTGTACCTTCATGGATAACAACGTCATCACGAAGCAAACGAACCCCTGCGCCGCGTTTGACCAAGCCTGTTGTAATTATACAACCCGCAATCTTACCATATCTGGAAATATCAAAGACCTGACGAATTTGTGCCTGACCAAGGTAAACTTCACGTTCAAGCGGATCAAGCATGCCACCAAGGATGGCTTTGGCATCGTCAATGACGTTATAGATGATGTTGTAGTATTTGATAATAACATCTTCACGATCTGATTGTTCACGCGCTTGCTTATTGGCACGTACGTTAAATCCGATCAGCATCGCGTTTGATGCACCCGCTAAGGTTACATCAGATTCAGTGATACCACCAACGCCAGAATGTAGAATCTGTACGGCGATTTCGTCATTATCTTCTGTCATTTTGTGAAGTGAGCCGATGATGGCTTCAACAGAGCCATGCACGTCTCCTTTAATAACAATTTGTAATGTTTTCTTCTTACCGTCTTGCGAGGCCAACATGTTTTCAAACGTACGGTTGGTTGTCACCGCCATGGCTTGTTTCTCACGTTTTTGATCGGCACGATGCTGTGCAATCTCACGTGCTTTGGCTTCGTTGGCAACGTTCAACACATCACCCGCTTCGGGTGTGCCGTTCAAGCCTAAGACTTCAACAGGTAAACCTGGCCCAGCTTTCACAATGTTTTCGCCTTTGTCGTTGATAAGTGCGCGAACTTTACCAAATTCTGCCCCCACAACAAACGTATCACCAATTTTCAGCGTTCCGTTTTGGATAAGGATAGTTGCAACAGACCCACGACCTGGCTCCATCTTGGATTCCACAACGGCGCCTTGGGCGTTACGATTTGGATTGGCTTTTAATTCTAAGATTTCAGATTGCAAAATAATGGCTTCGACTAATTTGTCTAAGTTCGTTCTTTGCTTTGCTGATATTTCAATACATTGAATATCACCGCCCATATCTTCGGCAATAAGCTCATACTGAAGAAGGTCTTGCTTAACCTTTGTTGGGTTGGCATCTGGAAGGTCGATTTTGTTAATCGCCACAATGATGGGCGCGCCCGACGCTTTCGCATGATTAATTGCCTCAACTGTTTGTGGCATGATTGAATCTGCCGCAGAGACAACAATCACAACGATGTCGGTCACATGCGCACCACGTGCCCGCATGGCCGTAAAGGCGGCATGTCCAGGTGTATCAAGGAAGGTGACTTTTTCGCCAGAGCTCACATTAATTTGATACGCCCCAATATGTTGCGTAATACCACCTGCTTCGCCGCCAACAACATCTGTTTGACGCAAGGCATCAAGAAGGGAGGTCTTACCATGGTCAACGTGACCCATGATAGTGACAACAGGCGCACGATCAACGAGGTCTTCAGGATCATCTTCCCTCGTATTAATCGCCATTTCAACGTCTGAATCCGTCACACGTTTAATCTTATGACCAAATTCTTCAATCACCAATTCCGCCGTATCGGCATCAATGGTTTGGTTTGTTGTTGCCATGATACCAAGCTTCATCAACTCTTTAATCACATCAACGCTACGCTCTGTCATACGGTTCGCAAGGTCTTGAACTGTAATAGCTTCGGGTACGGTCACTTCACGGAAGACTTTTTCAACCGCCTGTTTAGGGCCAGCAGCGGCAAGGCGCGCTTTTTCACGGGCACGTTTTTGCGCCGCCATAGACATGTTACGGTCACGTTCAAAGTTATTGTTTAGAACTTGTGTAACCGTAATTTTACCGCCGCGACGGCGCGGATCTGCCATTGGGTTACGGGTTGGTTTCTTATACTGGTCACGCTCGGCTTCTTTTTTAACAGGCAACGTGGATTGTTGCTGTCTAAATTTCTGCTGATTGGCTGTATCCGTTTTTTCGGCGCGCTTTTTCTCGTCTTCTTCAATCCGAAGAAGCTCTTCAAGCTCGGCTTTACGGGCATCATGTGTCGTTGGGATTTTTTCTGCTTCGCTTGCCTTAGTTGGGGGCGGTGGCAATTTATTTTTGTCTTCTTTGCCTTCATTGGCCAAGGCTTCTTGTAACGCTTTGGCACGCGCATCGCGTTCCGTTGGATTAAGATTGGCTAACGGAGAGACATTGCTAGTCGGTGTTGTGGGCGCGGCATGGTCTGGCGTTTGAATAGTGCCACGACCCGCAGAGCGTTTGCGACGCACTTCAACAACCGTACCCGCAGGCTTAGGGGCGCTGGGGCCACCTTTAAGACTAAGCGTTCCACCTTTGAGGCCTAAAGTTTTCTTTGGCGCATCGTCTGTTTTGGTGTCTTGAGCGTCATCTGTTTTTTTACTATCAGTCATGTCTTGCCTTTAATTTTTATACTTTTAAACACTTATCTTATTCTTATTAAAGAACCAGATCCGTGCCGAAAGTGTAAAGGCAAGATCTAGCTCATTTTATTTTAGTCACCCATACGCGCGCAAACGCGTGAAGGCTAAGCATTGGAGGCGGCTTCAGCGGGGGCTTGTTCGGCCTCTGCATCTCCTGCGTTGTCATTTTCTGCCGCGGCTTCCTCTTCTTTTGCTTTTTGGGCGTCTTCTTCCGCAAACCAATGTTCACGCGCTTTCATGATTAATGTTTCAGCGTCGCGCTCTTTCATTGAGCCTTCTCCTAAGATTTCAACCAATTCATCCGCTGCTAAGTCGGCCAAATCATCGCGTGATTTAACCTCGTTTTGACCCAGTTTGATAATGATTTCAGGTGTTAAGCCTGCGAATGTCATTAGGTCATCATTAATGCCAAGCTCTGTTTGTTTTTCTTTCAATTCTTTTGCTTGTGCTTCAAGCCATGTAACCGAACGGTTGATAAGCTCTTGACCAATATCTTCGTCAAAGCCTTCAATTTCTGTCATTTCTTCGATTGGCGTTTCCGCAATTTCACGAACAGATGAGAAACCTTCAGCAATAAGAAGCTGGGCAATCATTTCATCAATATCAAGTGCCGTAATAAATAGCTCAGAACGAGATTTGAATTCTTCTTGACGACGCGTTGCTTCTTCTTCTTCGGTCATGATGTCAATGTCCCAACCCACCAACATGGAGGCTAGGCGTACGTTTTGACCACGACGACCAATCGCTAATGAAAGTTGTTCTTCGGGAACAACAACATCCATACGTTTCTTATCTTCGTCCATAACAACCTTCGCCACTTCGGCGGGTTGTAGGGCAGAGATGATGAAGCTTCCTAAATCTTCTGTCCATGGAATGATGTCAATTTTCTCGCCTTGAAGCTCGTTTACCACGGCTTGCACACGACTTCCGCGCATACCAACACAGGCCCCAACAGGATCAACAGATCCATCACGAGATTGCACGGCAATTTTCGCACGGCTTCCTGGGTCACGGGCAACGGCTTTAATCTCAATCATGCCTTCATAAATTTCAGGCACTTCTTGTGTGAATAATTTTGCCATGAAGTCAGGATGCGTACGAGACATAAAAATTTGTGGGCCACGTTGTTCTTCACGTACTTCATGAATGTAGGCACGTACACGGTCACCATTTTTAAGATGTTCGCGGGGAATACATTCTTCGCGACGTAAATAGCCTTCGGCACGGCCGCCACCAATATCAATGGTGACATTACCGTATTCAACACGTTTAATAACGCCATTGATGATTTCACCTGTACGGTCTTTGAATTCTAAGTATTGGCGCGCACGTTCTGCTTCACGCACTTTTTGTACAATAACTTGCTTGGCTGTTTGCGCGGCAATACGACCAAAATCAAGAGGGGGCAGGTCATCGATTAAGAAGTCACCAAGGGCGGCATCTTTCTTTTCACGTTGCGCTTGTTCCAATGTCAACTGACGTACTTCTTCTTCCTCGTCAATTTGCTCAACCACTTCGCGGTAGCGCTTCATTTCAATTGCGCCATTTTTGCGGTCAATTGTTGCGCGGATGTCATGGTCATGACCATATTTAGAGCGCCCAGCTTTCTGTATCGCTTCTTCCATCGCACCCAGTACGATATCGCGGTCAATTCCTTTTTCACGTGCCACTGCGTCGGCTACTTGTAACATTTCCATTTTGTATTTCCTCTTTTATGTCTTAAATGGTTGTTTCTACTAATTCTTCTTGTTCAGCGTCTTTGTCGTCTATGTTTTCATTGGCCATGCCGAAACGCTTTTTTGTCTCTTTAATAAGATGATCCGTCATTACTAACTTCGCTTTATATAGGGTATTAAAGGGTAAGTCCATCATTCCTTGGTCTGTTTCAAGTTTGATTTCACCGTTTTCAACCCCGCGAATGAACCCGCGGAACTTCTTTTGACCTTCGATTGCTTCGTCTAGTTCGACTTTTGCTTCTAAATCATTAAAGCGTGTGAAATCTTCCAGCTTAAGAAGAGGGCGGTCAATGCCTGCGGAGCTTACTTCTAGGCGGTATTTACCGGAAATAGGGTCTTCCACCTCAAGCAGCGGTGAAATCTCACGGCTGATTTTTGTGCATTCTTCCAGCGTGATTTTACCCGTATCAGGATTTTCCGCGAAAATGCTCAAGATGCCGCCTTTATATTCCACCCATAGCAAATCAAGACCCAAATCCTGTATGGGAGGGGCAACAATCTCGGTGATAATATTTTCTAATGCGGTCTGTCTCATTTTTAAAAGCCGTCATGTCGGTAAGCCGAAGGACGCTGTTCCTCTGTTCGTTTATCCAAAATCCCATTAAAAAAGGCGGCGCCGATTTCTCGAAACCACCTAACATACATCAGGAATTTATAATGTTTTATAGTCTAATTAATAGGCTTTTGCAAGAGAAATATCAATCAGCAATGACGTATTGACATATTTCAATGTGATTGTTAAAGTAATTTAAAATTAATAAAGGATTTAAAATGGCTTTTCCAAGTAGAAAGAATTTCACATCATCGACATACAGCGCGCCAAAAAACGAGGTTAGTCACATTACTCTTTTTAAAGCTTTAGCAATTGGTGCGGTCTTTGGCACTGGCCTCATTGTTGGCGATAATGTAATTGGAGCGACAAAAGAGGCTGCTAGTTCACCTGTAATTAGCATGCAATCTGCTCCTGCTCGTAATTAATCAATTATTTCTTCTCAAAAAATAGATAATTCATGTGGTCTGCGCCTTTGGCGCCTTTGGTTTCATACCGTGTAGGAATCCAATCTTCGCGGGCGACGCGCCAATCATCCGCACCTTTGGCTGTCCATTCAAAGGCGGGGTGTAGGCTGGCCTCTGTGACCATCCATTCAATTAAATTCACCACGTCTGTGGTCATGATAAGCTTACCTTTAGGCTTTAAGATACGCGCGAAGATATCGAGGTTATCTTGGTTAATGATACGGCGTTGGTGATGGCGTGTTTTATGCCATGGGTCAGGGTTCAGCACGTATATTTCATCAATGCTGTTATCGCTTAATGATTTGACTAGCGGTATCGCATCATCCATGTGTACGCGGATGTTATTAAGGGGCAGTTCATCATCAATAATTTCTTTGAGGAACGCCGTCATGCCGTTAATAAACGGTTCTGCGCCAATGAAGTTTGTTTCAGGGCTTCGGCGCATCATCTCCGCCAGATGCTCGCCATTACCAAAGCCAATTTCAAGAACAGTTTTCTCAGATTTGTTCTCAAACAATGAAGCGGGGGCAAGCGTTGCGTCTTTAGTTAAGCTGTCCGTGGACAACGAAAGCTGTGGTAATATTTCATCAAGCAAGGCCTTGCGCGATGTATTCAACTTACGCCCAGACCGCCGCCCATAAAAGCGCCATTCTTGGTTTTGTGTTTCAGAAGACACTATTTACCCGATTTCTTTTTGCAAGGCATCAATTAGGTCTGTTTTTTCCCATGAAAAGCCACCGTCATCCGTTGGTGTTCGGCCAAAGTGACCATAGGCCGCTGTACGAGCGTAAATCGCGCGGTTAAGGTTTAAATGGTCGCGTATGCCTTTGGGGCTGAGGTCAATTGACTTATTAATCGCTTTTTCAAGGGCGCTTTCGGACACTGTACCTGTGCCATGTGTATTGACGAATAATGAAATAGGTTTTGCCACGCCAATAGCATAGGACACCTGAATCGTACATTTTTCGGCAAAGCCAGCGGCCACAATATTTTTAGCCACATAGCGCGCAGCATAAGCCGCAGAGCGATCAACCTTAGTCGGGTCTTTACCAGAGAACGCACCACCGCCATGGGGTGCCGCGCCGCCATAGGTATCAACGATAATCTTACGCCCCGTTAAGCCTGCATCGCCAACAGGGCCACCAATAACGAATCTCCTTGTAGGGTTGACGTACAGCTCATCCTCATCGCACATCCATCCTTCAGGTAGGGCTTTTTCAATGTAAGGGCGCACCATTTCACGGACATCATCTTGCGATAAACCTTCTGCATGTTGCGTTGAGACGACTATAGAAGAGGCTTTGACTGGTTTACCGTCTTTATAAATAAGCGACACTTGAGATTTTGCATCAGGGCCTAGTTGGCTCAGCGTTCCTTCGTGACGCGCTTCAGCGAGCGTACGCAGAATATCATGTGAATATTGTATCGCAGCAGGCATCAGGCTGTCTGTTTCTTTACAGGCATAACCGAACATAATGCCTTGATCACCTGCACCTTCGGCATCAACGCCTTGGGCGATATCAACACTTTGTGAATGGGCGCGAATATCAAAGCGCGCTGTTTTCCAGCTAAAGCCTTTTTGATCATATCCAATCTTACGAATGACCTGCCGCGCGGCATCTTCCATAATTTTCGGTGTAATTTGGTCAGGGCCGCGTGTTTCACCGAAGATACCGACATAGTCCGTTGTGACCGCTGTTTCAATGGCGACACGGCTTTGTGGGTCTGCCTCTAAAAACAAATCAACAATAGCGTCTGATATTTGATCACAAATTTTATCTGGATGTCCTTCAGAGACGGACTCGCTAGTAAAAATGTAGTTCTTTAGGTCTTTTGCGTTCATGGTAATTTTCCTTCTAATTATAAGGAAAAGATAAAAGGTTTTTATGTTTGGGGCAATAGGAGAATTAAGAGATTTATTCTTTTGACGTCTTCGCCATGGTCTTCATTAAATTGAGTAAATCTTTACGCATGGCTTCATCTTCTATGGAAGAGAACACGGATAAAATTTCATTTTTTTCTGCTTCTGATAGCCTGTGGTTAATTGAGCCTTTAATTGAAGCTTGATCATTATCAGATAAGCTATTTTCATTTAAATGAAAAAGGGTAAAACTTTCTATAGAAATGTTCATAAATTGGCTAAGTTCAAAAATACGGCTAAAGCTAATGCGATCTTGCCCTTTTTCATATTTCTGTATTTGCTGAGCTGAAACGCCGATGGCGTTGGCAACATCTTTTTGTGTCAGTGCTTTTTGTTTACGCAATTCTTTTAAACGCTGGCCAATAAGATGGTCATTATTTTTTAGATCAATGGAGGATGAATCATTCTTATGCGCATTTTTTGATGATGTGTTTTCATACGTAATATCATTTTGATTGCTCATGCGTTTCTCCATATTCTTTAGGTAATACGACAAATAGCAAATAGTACTATTGTGTGCAACCTTTTATTTAAACCTAAGCACGGCTTGCTCTGCCAAAGAATTTATAATCCACTGCGTCGCGTTATTGTGGCGCTGGTTACAAGGGTAGTCATGCATAATATTAAGAATAAGATGTCTCCCAAACGTGCGTATATAGGGAGGTTGCTTGAGAGATGTTTTGGTAACTTTGCTTCTATGGTTTGGATTTTCAGAAGATTTGATTTTGCGATAATTCGTCCCACAGGGTCAATCACACCAGAAATGCCTGTATTTGCCGCGCGGACAACGGGGATGCCCTGTTCAATGGCGCGAAAACGAGCTTGACGAAAATGCTGTCTAGGACCTGCACTGTCCCCATACCATCCATCATTTGTGATGGTTAAGATATAATCTGGGCGCGGTTGCGAGGCGTTAACCTGCTTGTGCGGGAAAATGATTTCATAGCAGATAGCGCTCGTAAAGCTAGGGTATCGCTCTATTTTATGTGTCTCTGGGCCATTGCCGCGGGCGAACCCATTGAATTGAGTGACCGTTTTTAAAGGGATTAAGTTTTGAAACGGGATATATTCCCCAAAAGGAACAAGGTGCGTTTTGGCGTACTTTCTTGTGCCATTATTATTCTTATCCCACAAAGAAAGCGCATTGTAATAGGCTGGCTTGAACTTATCTTCCGTCGCTTCGGCTGTTAGCGTTCCCGCAAGGAGGATGGCATTATCTTTCAAGACAGCCTGAATACGATTATTTGTATCGCGGCTGTTGAGGAGAATAGGCGGCACGGCGGTTTCTGACCAAATATAGATGTGCTTTAACCTTTCATCTCGCTCTTGGTTAGATAAAACGACATGGCTTTCAAAATTACGGATGAGATACTTATCTTCCCATTTTTCTGCTTGGGCGATGTTTGGTTGAATAAGGTGAAATCTGTAGGCTTCGTTATATTGCGTTGGGTTTAGGCTGAGACGTACAGCTCCATATGTGTAGGCGGTAGCTAAGGTGACGAGTGCAATGACGATAACGCTATAGCTATAGCTGTGCTTTGTCTTATTCAATAATAAACCCGCCGATGCCCCCCAGAATATAGTGAGTAAGGTTAAACCATAGGGCCCGATGAGGCTTAGGCTTTGCGCGATGTTTAGGTTAGCGGCAGAGGCATAGCCGTACAAGTTCCATGGAAAGCCAGTAAAGGCATAACCACGCACCCATTCACTAAAGGCAAGAAAGACACAAAATCCAAAGAATTTGGGCAAAGCTGTATTTCTAAACAAGATATGGTTTATCGTTAAATATAACGCAGTGAACAAACCGAGCAAGCAAGGCAAGGCAATCACCGCCAACGGCCAAACCCATTTAAACTCATTGCCTTCCACTAGCAACGCGTTGCCAATCCAATTTAAGCTAGCGATGAAATAGCCTAATGAGAATAGAAAGCTTAACGTAAATATTGTGCGTTTAGAATTAAGGGATGCGTACAGATAATAAAACACACCAAAACAGGGAAAGATAAGAACCCATATGTCATAAGGCGCCTGCGCAAATGACAACGCAACACCACAAATAAGAGCGAGAATAGCTTTTGGTATAAAATTCATGGTAAATTCTTAGCATACTGTATTTGAAAAGTAGACTTACTTTTTTTAATATTCTTAGGCGTGCAAGCATACGAGGCGGTTGTTAAATGTAGACTTACTTTTTAAAAAAACATGTCAGATAATGCAGTGGGCGTATCTAATAAATAGTGTCATACCCGCCTTAAGCGGGTGTTTGGTGAGACGATATCGTTGTTACACTCAAACCCCCGCTCAAGGCGGGGGTGACGGCGTTTGGGTTTGTTGCTAGAAATCGTGAAGCGGGCTTGCCCGCCTGAGCTTTTTTGAAAAAGTAGACTTACATTTTATTTTTTTGTAACCCCGCATTTGAAAACGAGGGTTCGGGTGGGGTTGTATAGGCGCAAAACTGGTGTCGATGACTTTCATAATGCCATACATACGCGACTAAAGTCAAGATAAATTAGGAATTAATTCAAGGTTGCTGTGAAGATGCAGTAAATTCCGCAAGGTTCAATATGTCAATAATTAGTCCGCCTGTGCGGGAATGTCACGGATTCTTAGGCTGTTGATTCTACGTTGGTCGGCTTCAATTATCTCAAACACCATGCCGCTGTCATGTTTGATGACTTCGCCGCGGGCGGGGATGCGGCTGGCGGTGAAGAAGACGAGACCGCCCAATGTATCTACTTCTTCACGTTCTTCTTCGCTTAGGATTTCGCCGTATTTTTCTTCAAATTCATCAATGTCTAGACGGGCATCACATATAATAGTGCCGTTGGATTCTTCGATCATCTGCGGCGCGGTTTCGGTGTCAAACTCATCATCAAACTCACCCACGATGGCTTCAATCACGTCACCAATGGTGGCAAGGCCGTCAATACCGCCATATTCATCCACCACGAACACCATGTGTTTCTTATCGCTTTGCATTTTTAACAACAAGTCCAAAACGGGAAGCGATGGCGAAACAATAGGTACGGGGCGGATCATGGATTTAATATCCAATGTCTTACCAGACGCCAGTATAGAGAGGATATCTTTGATATGAACCGAGCCTAAAACTTCGTCCAATGTATCTTTATAAACGGGAATACGGCTAAATTGTCGCTCAGACAGTAACTCCATTAACGCCTCTTTATCGGCATTGACCTCAATTGAGGCAATATCGGCGCGGGGAATCATCACATCTGTTACGGTGGTGTCGCGCAGTTTAAGCACGTTAGAGATGATAGATTTTTCATGCGCGGAGACGGCGGAGGGGATTTCGCCTTCTGACGCTTCTTCTTCAATCAATTCCTCAATAGCTTCGCGTAAGGCATTGTTACTGTTGTTATTTCTTGATTTGGAAAATAGAGATTTTAAAACTTGAATGAAGCCGTTACGCTGTTCTGTTAGGGGAAGAGGGGCGGAATCGTTCAGGGCGTCTGGCGTCGGTGCTTTTAACATTTTCTGACTATAGCCTAAAAATTTATTTCTGTATAAGGGTTTTGTATGCCGAGCTGCTCTAATATACGGATTTCTAAGGTCTCCATATCATTGGCCTCTTCATCAGTCTGATGGTCATAGCCCAGAAGGTGTAAAATACCATGCGTTGTTAAATGACGGATATGATCGAGGGGGAATTTGCCTTGCTCTTTGGCTTCGCGCTCTAGGGTTTGATAAGATAAAATGATATCGCCTAAGTTCAGTGGGCCTTCGGTTGGGAGGGTGTCTATATCACCGTCTAAATTTGCAAAGGTAAGGACGTTGGTAGGCTTATCTTTTTCACGATATTCACGATTAAGTACTTGGACTAAATCATCATTGGCCAGCACAATGCTAATTTCTAAATCTCTATCTTGCGCGATTTTAGGCAAAATAGCGGATGTTAATGCCGTGATAGCAGTTGTTTCTATAATGTTTTGAATATCGGTCATAACCTCCCATTCTGGGTCTTGAATGGAAATGTCGATATATGGCGATTGTTTAGCGTTACTCAATTGCATTGAAGGTTATCTATTTCTAAAATCATGTTGATCATAAGCTTCGATTATACGGGTAACCAACTTGTGACGCACGACATCTTTTGAATTAAATTCAATGAAGGGAATTTCTTTGACGTCGCGAAGTATGCTCATCGCTTCTTTCAGGCCACTTTGTGTGCCATTGGGTAAATCAATTTGGCTGGGATCGCCCGTAATGACCATACGTGTGTTCTCACCCATACGGGTCAAAAACATCTTCATTTGCATAGACGTCGTATTTTGCGCCTCATCCAGCACGACAAAGGCGTTCTTGAGGGTTCGCCCGCGCATAAAGGCTAGTGGCGCAATTTCAATTTCACCACTTTCAATCATTTTAGGGACATCTGTTGCGGGCATCATTTCGTTCAACGCATCATAAATTGGGCGCAAATAGGGGTCGATTTTCTCGAGCAGGTCACCGGGGAGGAAGCCTAAGCGTTCACCCGCCTCTACAGCGGGGCGACAAAATACCATGCGCTCAATCTTGCCGTCTTGAAACATCTGCACGGCGGCGGCGACGGCCATAAAGGTTTTCCCTGTTCCTGCGGGGCCAACACCAAACACCATGTCGTGTGCGCGCATGGCTTCAATATATTTTGCCTGATTGGGGGAGCGGGGGGATATCAGCTTGTTTTTATGGGTTTTAATCCCTGATTTTTCATCATAAAGGGCGTTCTTTTTGTTATCTGTACTCACGTTATCTCCTTTGTTGTGGAATCTTAAGGCAGCGTCAATTTCAGGGGGGCCAACATCTTGTTGGCGTTTGATTTTCTCCCAAAGCATCTCAAGGATGTCTTGGGCAAGTTGCGTGGCGGCGGGCTCACCTGTGATGGAGACCTTGTTACCGCGATTGGCGATGGTCACATCCAGCGCGCGCTCTAAATGGCGCAAATGGTTGTTATGCTCCCCAAAGAGAACGGGCAGCAAAGAGTTGTCATCGAAACTAAGATTAGCAGAGTGTTGCGCAATGTTCGGTATGATGTGCCTCTAATTGGTTGTTATAGCTTTATTATAGCATAAAAAGAGAGGAAAGGAGCAATGTTTTTGTTGACATAAGGATATTGGTGTCGATAAATATCCCATGGAAATTAATCAAGAAGTATTATCTCACATAACGAATTGTTCTGTTAGCTATCAAGTCACCTTTATAGCAGCAGAAGAGATAAAATACGGCTCTGGTGTATTTGTTGGCCCTGATAGAGTTCTAACGGTGGGGCACACATTACCTGATGATGATAGTACAACCATTGCAGTTAGAAATAATGATGAGTTTGTTTTTGTTAAAAGTTTTGTAGTAGATCGTGATTTGGATCTTGCTTTATTGACTTTGCCAGAAGAATTAACGTCTTCTTTTGCTACTTGCGCACAAGATACTATGCAAGATTTAGACCCTGTTATTGTTAATAGTTTTTTAAAGCTTAATCCTAAATCGCGAAAGTTTCAGCCTGGCAGTGGAAAGGGAACGTTAAAGGGAAGCTTTTGTACATGCGTCGAAGGCTTTGAAGCTGAAGCGATAGGCCTTTTTAAAGATATTGATCAGAAACCACGTCTTGTTACAAGATTTATACCTTTTAACTTACCTGTGCGGCCAAGCGATTCTGGCTCTGGAATTTTTAATAAGCATGGAAAACTGGTGTCTATTGCTATAGGCGTGACTAATTTACATGGTACTGATTTGATGGGTGCAACAGACGAGCAGTTAACTCAAGATGAAGCATATACCAGTTGGGGAATTCCTCTAGATATAGTGAAGCCATTTTTGCAAAACCCATCTCGCGCCTAACCAACAACCTCAACAACCAGTGCGAGGGAGAAGTAATCTATCTTTAGTTATAGAAGGATTGCCCCACGGTGCATTAAAGTCGCTATCGCTCCCTCGCAATGATGACTTATTGATTAATTATAGTATGAAATGAGGGAAAGGGAGTGATGTTTTTATTGTCATAACGCTTGTTTTGAAGTGTTATGTGGGCATTGTACTTTCTTGTGAAAGTAAACTTCTATAAATAGTTTGTGAAATTTCATTTACAGCTTCTCCTACGTTCTCGCGTTTTGCAACATAGAGTGCTGTTTGACTAAATGGCCCAGAGGCACTTTTACTAATTTTATATTGAGCTAGCCCCACTTTTCCTTCTTCATTGGTGTTGCTGTATACATAGGTATCTGTATTTCCAATCGTAATACAGTAGTCATCTCCATGATAGCCCGATCCAGAGGGTGCTGACACACTGAAGCTATCTAAAACTGACGGACATAAGTCTGCTATATCATTTATGGCAGATTCGATTTTGTTGAAGAAAGTTGCAACAGTTTCGTCTGAAGGGTTTATTGAATTAAATGCTTTGTTTATTTTATCTAGTTTCATGGTGTGATGCCCTTTATTTACATATAAAAATAAACATTATCATAAATAATTTATAATTAGCAAATAATTTCCTCTATTGAGGTTTTAATCTAAACAACCTCAACTTCGCCGACTAATGCGTGGGCGGAGGCTTCGGTTATTTTTACGTTGACGAATTCCCCTAACAGGCGCTCATTGGCGGTCGCGTTTACGGCTTGGAAGAAGGGCGTGCGTCCTTGAAGCTGTCCTTTATTCTTGCCTGTACGTTCAAACAACACTTGGGTGGTTGTGCCGATACAAGATTGATTAAATTCAAGATATTGATCTGAGATTAAAGTTTGCAATTCAGTCAGGCGCTTAGACGCCACATCTGGGCGCACCAAACCAGCCATATTGGCCGCGGGCGTACCTGGGCGGGCGGAGTATTTGAAGCTATAGGCACTGGCGAACACTACATCACGTATCAATTGCATTGTGTCTTCGTGGTCTTGGTCTGTCTCACCGGGGAAGCCGACAATGAAGTCAGAGGAGAACACGATATCAGGGCGCACTTTGCGCATATCCGCGATAATCTCTCTATATCTGTCCGCTGTATGTTTACGGTTCATGGCTTTTAGAATTTTGTCAGAGCCACTTTGTACGGGAAGGTGTAAGAAGGGGGCTAACTTATCCACATCGCCATGGGCGCGTATCAGGTCTTCATCCACATCACGCGGGTGGGAGGTGGTGTAGCGTATTTGTTGCAAGCCTTCAATTTCCGCCACGGACTCAATCAAACGACCAAGCCCCCACGTTTTGCCGTCTATGTTGGTGCCGTGATAGGCGTTGACGTTTTGCCCTAATAATGTGATTTCTTTTGCGCCGTTATCCACAAGCATTCTTGCTTCTTCCACAATCTTATCCACAGGGCGTGAGAACTCTGCCCCGCGTGTATAGGGAACAACGCAGAACGTGCAGAACTTGTCACAGCCTTCTTGAATAGAGAGGAACGCAGCGGGGCCTTGTTGCTGTTCTAGGGGGAGGCTGTCAAACTTTGTGACGCTAGGGAATTCTGTATTCACCACACGCTCATTCCCATTGGCCTTAAGCACCATCTCGGGTAGTTCGTGGTAGGTTTGCGGGCCAAAGACCATATCAATAACGGGCGCACGTTTCAGGATAAAATCCCCCTCGGCTTGCGCCACACAGCCCGCAACCGCCATCAGCATCTTGCCGCCTTTGGCTTCTTTGTTATCCTTATGTATCTTAAGACGTCCAATTTCGGAGAAGACTTTGTCGGTTGCTTTCTCACGTATGTGGCATGTATTCAGAATCATCATATCGGCATCTTCAGGCTCATCCACTTGGGCATAGCCAAGCGGGCGCAAGATGTCGGCCATGCGCGAGCTGTCATAGACATTCATCTGACAGCCCCATGTTTTGATATAAAGTTTTTTCTGTGTATTGGTTTTATTTGTCATTGCATGGATTTTAAACCATGGATAGGGTAGCGAAATCAAGCATTTTAGAGAGTTTAGAGAATAAATATGAAACCTGTTTTATTGGCTTACTATGATAATGCTCCGTTCGGTGTAAGCCTTCTTGAAGATAAGTTTGAGGTGATCAACCTATGGGAGGTCACTAGCCCTGCGCCTCTTATTGAGGCGAATAGAGATAGGGTCACGACTATTCTATGCTCAATGATGCATGACATGAATGCGGACGTGATTAAGAGCTTTCCCAACCTAAAGATGATAGCAACCTATTCAGTAGGGTATGACCACATAGATATTAAAGCGGCACAGGAATGTGGCGTTAAGGTTAGTAATACACCAGATGTGCTAAATGCTGAGACAGCGGATACGGGTATGGCTTTATTATTAGCTACAGCTAAACGTATAGTGGAGAACGACAAGTTTCTACGCGCTGGAAAATGGCTTGAGGGATATTTACCTTGTGGCACTTCTCTCGCAGACAAAACTATCGGTATTGTAGGATTGGGCGGGATTGGTAAGAAGGTGGCTAAGCGCTGTGAAGCGTTTGAAATGAACGTGGTGTATCATGGGCGTAGCAAGCAAGACGTGGCTTATACTTACTATGATGACTTAAAGGCTATGGCGTTGGAGTGTGATTTTCTGATGTTAACATGCCCAGGGGGTGCGACAACACAGAACCTAATTAATGCCGAAATTTTACAAGCCTTGGGCGAGAATGGTATGCTCATCAATATCGCCCGTGGGTCTGTGGTGGATGAGCCTGCCTTAATTAAGGCATTAAATGAAGGCATTATAAAAGGCGCTGGACTGGATGTTTTCGCGGATGAACCAAATGTGCCAGAGGCGTTAATGGCTATGGACAATGTAGTGCTTTTACCGCATATAGGCTCGGCAACGACGGAAACGCGCTCAAAAATGGGGCAACTTGTGATTGATAACATTTTGGCGCATTTTGACGGAAAAGAATTATTAACTGAAGTAAAGATATAAGGATTATTTAAATGAGAGTTTTATTATTGGTATTGGTCATGGTGATGGGCGCTGGAACGGCAAACGCAAAAAACTGTTATAGCTTAGCCGAAGCCGAAGCCGAGCAAGCCATTCGTATTCATAGTGAATTGATGGTGATTGGCCTGAATTGCCAACACATGACACCGCGGGGTTGGAAGAATTTTTATCAGGAATATCGTGAAATTACGGATCGTCACCAGAGTCTTTTTGCGGGTTACGAGAAAACATTAATTAAAGCCAATGGCGGATCAGAGCGCAGTGTCCATGACATGCGCACAGCCTTTGCCAATAAAACGTCAACAGATTCAGCCAGAATGCGCCCAGACGTTTTTTGTGCAACATATGCGCCGCGTATCCCAAAAGTAGGCCAAATGAGCCGTGAAGAACTCCGCCAATGGGCAATTAGTTCAGCCGCAGGCCGTTCAACCAAGCCGATGTGTGCGGGACGTTAGGGGAGATTAGATTTCAGGTGTCTTAGGAGTTTCTGGCTGTGCATCCCTATTTGCACGTGCCCCTTTTATGAAGCCTGCAAGGGAGCCTAGGGATCCACCTATTCCAGCAGATAGGAAGCCTAAAGTTAATGATCCTTCTTGTGTTGCAGATGTCAGCATATTATCTACAACTAGACCAACAGGAAAGCCAATACCAGCGCCAATTTGCGCGTATTTACGTGCTGTTGTAAATGCAGCACTCATTGCGGGGCTGTGTCCTAATGTTGAATTTTGTACCCATTTTATATCCTCTTGATAAATATAGTTCGTAATATATTTTGTAGAATAAACAAGATTTTGCGTTATGTCAATTAAAATATCATTTTGTGAATAAAATCACCGTATCATTTCAGTAATTTAGAGACTCCCCTTAGTTTTATGGAGTTACGTCATTGCGAGGAGCGATAGCGACGAAGCAATCCACGTTAATCTCAAGATGGATTGCCGCACTTCGCTCGCAATGACGAAAGAGAAAATCGCGTAGGTTGCTTGCAACCCTGAGCGACTTAAATAAGGGGAAACTATCATGTCTATCGACCAGCAAATCAACGAAGCGTTTAAACCGATTGCCGATTTTATATCGGGGATCATCTTTTATGCGGAGCCTATGACGGGGTATGACATTAAGCTGATATTGGTTTGGTTGGTAGCGATATCGTTGTTTCTGACGCTGTATCTTGGCTTTATTAATATTCGTTATTTTAAGCATGGCATTGATTTGGTGCGGGGTAAATACGACAAGGCAGGCGAGAAGGGCGAAATTAACCGCTTTCAAGCGCTAACCACTTCGTTATCGGGTACGGTGGGCTTAGGGAATATCGCGGGCGTTGCCGTGGCAGTTTCTGCGGGTGGACCGGGTGCGGTGTTTTGGATGGCGATGATGGGCTTGTTCGGGATGAGTGCGAAGTTCGCCGAGGCCGCGTTGGGCGTGAAATATCGCCATTATCCCAATCCGAATGATAAAAACCATGTGGTCGGTGGCCCTATGTACTACCTAAAAGCCGCCTTTGAAAAACATGACCAAGCGATGATGGGCAAGTTCCTCGCCGCGTTCTTCGCCGTGTGTTGTGTGGGCGGCGCAGTGGGCGCAGGGAATATGTTTCAAGCCAATCAAGCGTTTCAACAAGTTGTTAATGTAACAGGTGGCGAAACAGGCTTCATGGCGGATAAGGGCTGGATGTTTGGCATTGTGCTGGCGGTTATGGTGGGTGCGGTCATTATTGGTGGCTTAAAATGTATTGCGGCGGTGGCCTCAAAAATTGTGCCCTTGATGGGCGGCTTATATTTGCTGGCAGGATTGGTTGTTATTGCGATTAATTACCAAAGCATTCCCTCAGGCTTTGCCACAATCTTTCAAATGGCGTTAACGCCAGAGGCAGGGTTTGGCGCAGTGTTGGGCGCATTACTTATTGGGGTGCAACGCGCAGCGTTTTCAAATGAGGCAGGCGTTGGTTCTGCGGCGATTGTGCATGCGACGGCAAAAACAGATAGCCATATTTCACAAGGCTTCGTTGGAATGTTGGGGCCTTTCATTGATACGATTGTCATATGTATGGTGACGGCGTTGGTTATTGTTATGACGGGTGTTTATGAGGGCAGTGAAGGGATTGAAGGCGTGAGCCTGACCTCGCGTGCGTTCGAGAGTGAATTTAGCTGGTTCCCGTATGTTTTGACCTTCATTGTTTTCTTATTTGCATACTCGACTATGATCGCGTGGTTTTATTATGGCTTGAGAGGCTTGACCTATTTATTAGGGGAAAAGCCGTTGCCTCAACTGATTTATAAAATTGCGTTTTGTGGATTTATTGTCGTGGGTAGTAGCTCGGCATTGGGGCATATCATTAGTTTCTCGGATGCGATGATTTTTGCGATGGCTATACCAAATGTGATTGGATTGTATTTACTGGCTCCAGAATTAAAGCGAGATATTAAAACTTATTTACAAAATCTTGATAGATAATTGCGGGTTTAGTTAAAGTAAAAACTTAACTGTGAATAGCTTTGATAAATTTATCCCTAGCGCTTGCAGGGATGACGGCAACCTGCATTTATAGACTCTTCAAACACAAATAAAATTATCGAGGACGTCCATGAGCGATTCAATCTTGCGTAAAGCACCTGTTATCACAGTCGAGCCAGAAGCAAAGTCTAAAAACCTTGAAATGACAAAAGATAAATATAGTTCGGCAAAGGCCGCACCTAAAATATCTGTTGGCACAAAGGCGATTGATAAAAGCCAATCTAATGAGTTCTCTATTCAAGATAGTTCGGGTTTGAAAAAGCTTCGTATCACGTCTTCATCTGAGGGCGTTATTACAAAGGCCGCCACGCAAGACATCAACACAAAGCCAAAAGAAATTGCGTTAAAAGCCGAAACGTTAAAATCTAAAATCACGGTGCCAGCGCCAGAAATTCGTGCGCACAAAAAAACGGATATGGATTTCACGGCGTTACCAAAAGGGATTACGCCTAAAAAAGTATCTAGCTTTTTAGACGATAATAAAAAAGGCGCACGTAAAGAAAATACTCAAACGGTTGCTTCATCACTGCAAGCCAAGGTTAATCACATTGATACAAGCCCTGCGCAGGCAAAACCGCGTATCGTTGAAACTCATAAAAAACCTTCTTTGGCCGCATCATTATTGCCTGATAATAACATGCAAGTAAGCACGATGATTGGCTTAGGCGTTACGACGCTTTGGTTGGGCATCGCCTTGATTTATGCGCAGGTTAATATTGGTTTAGGCGCGTTATTCACGCAACAACCTCATATTATTGGCGGGTTCTTAGCCGGTATCTTGGCGCCGTTGGCATTTGTTTGGCTTATCATTGCGCAGTTCCAACGTAACAATGATGCGCGTGATTATGCACGTCAGATTGGTGATGAGTTAAAATCATTAAATCTATCCGCGATGCCTAAAGTTGAATCGAGCCTGAATGCTGTTCCCCAACAAATTGATTTAACGGAAGATTCTAAGCAAGCCTTATATTCTATCAATAAAGCGCGCGCAGGATTGCGTCACGATATTAAGAGCTTAAGCGTGATGACGGAAAAAACAGGCGCGGAATTTGATAAGCTTGATAAAACATTGAGCGCCCGTGCGGGTAAGCTTCTTGAAATGAGCCACGATATTGAAAAGAAAGCGTCTTCTTTTGATGCGTCTAGCACGAAGCTGATGGCGATGAATATTAAGCCACAGGCGAATATTCAAGATGTGAATTATCAATCTGTTGAGGCAGCCTTGTCCAAAGTAGACAGCATTCCATCGCGTATTGATGCGAAGATAGAAGAAAAAGTAGGCTCGCTGAATGATGTCTTGGCGAAGCTAGATAAAACGTTGACCTCGATGGATGATAAAAAAGATGATGCGGTTCAACGCGTTATTGATGCGGCAGAGAAAAATAAGACGGATGTGTCTAGTTTTGAAAGTGTTATTAAAGGTTCCATTGAAAAATTATCCGCGGTGTCTGAATCGGCAAAAGTTAGTGCAAGCAAATTGGCCGAAGACTCTTCTGCTAAGGTGCTAGAGCTACAAAAAGAAACAGGCAAAAATGCGGAGATTTTAAAATCATCAGGAGAGCTGATTTCAACAACCCTGAAGAAATTAGAAACCACATCGCAGTCTTTAGTAACACAAGCGCAGACAACGGTTGCGGCGGTGGATAAGCAAGCGGCGACATTAGATAAAGCTCAAGACAGCTTGAATAAGCGTATTAATGAAATGGAAATGAAAATTTCTGAGCCATTGGCTGCAGTTAATCGCGCTGTTGAAAAAGCAGTAGCAAAACATGGGGAGATGGAAGGGTCGCTTGATAAACGTATTGAGTCTCTTAACCTTGCCTCCGAAAAAGCGTCTGAAAAAGCGGAAACTATTCGTGTCGGCTTGAGAGGGCAAACACAAGAAATGTCTACGTTAATGGGACAAATTGCGGGTCATTCACGCAGTGTGAAATCTATGTTGCAAGATGAAGGCGAAAACCTATCAGAAAAAATCACAGCAGCCACAGACAAAATGGGTGAGGCGGGTAAAATTTTACGCTCTAATGCAGATAACTTGGATGATATTGTTTCCAAAGCAGAAGAGAAAATTACAAAAACAAGCCAATTATTGGTGACACAATGTGGTGATGTGACGGCTGAAACAAATACAATTTTGACGGATTTAAAAGACATTGAATCCATAGTGAGTGATAAGATTAAATCGCTTGTGGCGCAATCTATTGATGCCAAAGGTGCGGTCAGTGATGTGGCGCAAGAGCTGGCTAAATCGGCAGAAATTATTGAACCTGTTTACAACAAAGCGCTTGATAAAATTGAAGCGACACGTAGTAAGTTTGATTTGATGGCGACCAGCTTTGGCGATAAAACAACGGCCAGCATTGGTAAACTTGAGAAGTTTGAAGAGGTCTTTGAAGACAGATTAGAAACATTAAATGGCTCTGCGCAAGAAGCCGCAAAAATTCTTGAAAAATCAGGGGAGAGCTTGGGCGCACGCGTTGAAGACATTGATAATGCAACGCGCTCCGCACAAGATAAGCTGCAAGATATTGACCAGTTATTTAAAAACCATGTGTCTGATATTCATCTTACTACCGATCAGGCGTTGTTAAAAATTGATACAGTTCAACAAGCGATGAACGCGCATTTCCAAGATTTGTCGGCGTCTGTCGCGGCAAGCTTGGCGCAGATGAAAGATGTGGGGCAACAATTTGAAGAGCAAACAGTCAATGTTGATAAGATGTCATCAACGGCAGTCATGGGCTTGGATAAAGCAGGAAGCAAAGCCAATGAGAAGATTAAAGACCTCAATAAGCTAGCGAAGGTGACGGCAACTCAAATGGAAGCAATGCTGAAGAGTGTTCAAACTGAAGCGAAAGGCTTGATGGAAAATTCCACGAAAACGCTGGAACAAATGAAAATCACAGGCGAAGATTTTGCCAAGCGCGCGAAGGCTGTTGAATCGCAAATGAAGTTGTCTGTTCAAACAACCAAAAAACATGGTGATGAACTTGATAAACAGACAAATAGAGTGTCTGAAACATCGCAACGCTCCGCTGAGGATATTGAAAAAGCCATGACGTTGTTGGCGCAAAAATTAGTGGATGTGAAGAAAATCTCTAAAGACACGACCAAAGAAGTGGCGGCTTCGCGCGATAAATTATCAACCGAGACAGAGCATTTGGCCGATGTGTCATTGAAGGCGTCACGCGTTGTTGAGGAAGCATCCTCTTCATACGTTCGTCAAAGCCAAGCGTTATCCAAGGCAACGCAAGAAGCGGCAAGCCATATTGAAAAAGTACGTGAGAATGATTGGCGCGTTCAACGTGATGCGTTCTTGGGTTCAACCCGCTTTATTTTGGAAAGCTTACATTCACTTTCCGTTGATTTGACACGTTTCATGGATGGTGACATTCAAGAAAAAGTTTGGAAAGCTTATCAAAAAGGAGATATTGCGGTCTTTACGCGTCGCTTAATTGAAAATAAAGAACAGCTTCCTTACGATAAGATGGCATCCAAATATCAAGATGATCATGAGTTTAGAAACTACATCAACCGCTTCGTACGTCAGTTTGAAGAGCTATATGATCAAGCGCAAGCCAATGACTATGGTGAGCTTATTTCTGCGACCTTTGCCTCAAGTGACGTGGGTGGTCTATATGAAATTCTATGTCAGGTTGCGGGTCGTGACAGCCTTATTAAAAAATTAGGATGCCGCGCCGCTTAACATATTAATTGACGGTGTGATTTATACCATTGATTGATGAAAGCTTTATCGGCATAATACAAATATCAAAATAAGGGCGATTTCTTTTCGCCCTTTATTTTGCGTTTAAGAGAGTAATTTTAAAGGTTGTATTATCACCATGGCTAAGACCAAATTCTGTGCCGGAATATCAGATATCTCAGACAGCTATATGGGCTGTATCATTGATGATTGGGGCGTCCTTCATGACGGGGAAGACGCTTTTCCGTATGCTGTTGATTGCCTAAAAGAGCTAAAACAACGCAAAAAAGAGATTATCATTCTCTCGAATGACCGCATGACGGCCGTTGAGAAAAAAGCACAATTGAAGAAAATGGGCATAGGGCCAAGCCTCTATAGTCATATTGTGACCCCAACCGAATATATTCGTGAAGGCTTGAGCGAGCCTGATAACGGGATTTTTAAATCTTTGGGTAAGACCGCGTTTGTGATTACACGTCAAAATGACACCTCTATTTTGGATGGATTAGATGTGGACGTCACGGATGATGTTGAGAAGGCGGATTTCGTCCTTCTTCTTGGTATGGATTATCCAATGAAAACGCTGGAACATTATGATGCGGATATCCGCCGCGCTATCCAACGTCGTCTAAAGGCCGTGTGTGCAAACCAAGACAGTAAAGGCTTGATTGGGACAAACTTCCTTATGGGGCCGGGGTTATTGGCGCGTCGTTATGAAGATGCGGGCGGCATTGTTTATTATGTCGGAAAACCACATGCGATTTTGTTTAAACATTGTATCGAGTTATTCCAAAAGAAAGACGTGTTCCCGTCGCATACAGTTATGTTTGGCGACACCATGGCGCATGATATTCTAGGGGCGCATGCCTTGGGCATTGACACCTGCTTGTTTAAATCAGGGCTTCATGCGGCGAACTTTATGCATTGTCAAAATTTGAAAGAGGTGGATAACACCCTCAAAAACCTCATTATCCAATACGGAAACATCATGCCAAATTATCTGGTAGATGAAATGCAATGGGGCAACGCGCTTCCTGACCGTAAGCACAAGAAACGTAAACAGCCAAAATAAGAAATATCCTTTGAATAAGAGGTCTTTCAAATTCCTCTGCATTACTGCGACTATTGAATTTACTCTTAAATCTGAATGGCTTAGTATGTATTTTATATGAGCAAAAGCGATAAATACACCCTGAATGACCGTGCGAAAACTATGCCTTTGGTGAAGCGCATTATGCGTGACTATATCTCCGCACATTGGTGGACGTTGGCGATGGCGGTGGGGTTTATGATTGTGGCTGCTGCGATGACGGCGGCGTTTGCAACAATTATCGAACCCGTTATTGACCAAGTATTGGTGGCGGGACAAACGTCACGCATTTGGGCGTTGGGGCTGGGGATTTTCATTATCTTCTTTGTTCGCGGTATTGCCTCATATTTTGAAACCATCTTGATGAATAAAATTGGTCAGGCGGTGGTGGCAACCATTCAAAAGCAACTCTTTGGTCATTTCATGGATTTGGATTTGAAATTCTTTCATAACAACCCATCGGGTCAGCTTATCTCGCGCGTGACAAGTGACGTTGAAGTGGTGCGTAAAGCCCTCACGGGCACGTTGACGGGAATTGGTAAAAGCGTGATTACGCTGGTTTTGCTTGTGGCGGTGATGTTTTACCAAGATTGGGTTTTGGCATTAGGGGCGTTTACGATTTTCCCTTTTATTGTAATTTTTGTGGCCTGGATTGGTAAGCGCTTGCGTAAAATGTCGGGCAATATCCAAATAGGGCAGGCGGTTTTATCGGATAGATTGTCCCAAATTTTCCAAGGTGTGCGTCTTGTGAAGGCGTATAATCGTGAAGAATATGAGAAAAATTTAGCCGGAAATGCTATTCAGCATGTTCGGGATTTAATGTTGAAATCTGTGCGTATTGCAAACTTATCAACGCCTGTAAATGAGACGCTGGTGGGCTTGGTTGTTCTGGGCATTATTGTGTATGGCGGGTATCAGGTGGCGGCGGGTGAGAGCACGGCGGGGCAATTACTCTCGTTTATTACGGCGTTTACATTAGCGTACGAGCCGATGAAGAAGCTGGCGCGTCTGAACAATGCTTTGCAAATGGGCTTGGGCGCGGCGGATCGTGTGTTTGATATGTTGGACACTGATATCGAAGTGCGTGACAAATATGATGCTAAAACCTTAACAACAAATTCCCCAGAAATTGAATTTGAAAATGTTGATTTTTGTTATGATTTAGAAGATGAGGCGAAGGCCTTAAAGGGTGTTTCTATTAAAATTCCCTACGGCAAAGTCACCGCGTTGGTCGGGCATTCGGGCAGTGGTAAGACCACGGTTATGAACCTTATACCGCGCTTTTTCGATGTGACAAAAGGACGTGTGTTGATTGATGGCATTGATGTGCGTCACGTGACAAAGGTGTCTTTACGTGAAAATATCTCGCTGGTGTCCCAAGATATTACCATCTTTGATGATACTGTCTGGGCGAATATTGGGTACGGGCGCGATGGGGCGTTTCAAGATGAGATCATTAAGGCCGCCATTGCCGCCGATGCGGATGATTTTATTCGTGCCTTGCCAAAAGGGTATGATACGAAGCTGGGCGAAGATGGCGTGAGTCTTTCAGGTGGGCAACGTCAGCGAATCTCTATTGCAAGAGCTATTCTACGCGATGCGCCGATATTGCTTTTAGATGAAGCAACGTCCGCGCTTGATAATGAAGCCGAACGAGCGATTCAGGCAACTTTGAGCAAAATACAAAAAGGACGTACGACCCTTGTCATTGCGCATAGGTTGTCCACCATTAAAGATGCGGATCAAATTATTGTCATGGATAAAGGGCAAGTTATTGAACGCGGTAATCACGGCGAATTGCTGGCGCGCGGCAATGTCTATGCCCAAATGGTAAAAGCTGGACAAGCCAATTAAGCCTCTTTGTCTCCTCACTCCCTGAATTAAGCGCAACGAAATTCTGAGAAAATCTGTTTTTCGATTAATGATGTTGCCTTAGAATTACTTTGTAATTTAGGTGACGACTAGGGAGTTAAGTCTATAGAGTGGCTTACTTGCCATAGCGGTTCTTATTGTAGTTAAAAATTGTTGCATCCTGAATTTATGGGCGTATAGTGCGAAAAATCCGATGTATATTTTGATGTAAATAATAAAAACGGGAGTCGTAAAATGTCACCATCACAAGACATTATTTTAAAAGACGTAATTGCTTTAAAACCTGAGAATACAATCAAGGAAGCTATGGATGTTTTTAAACAATATAACATCCGTTCAATTCCTGTGATTGATGACAATAAAAAATTTCATGGTGTGTTTGGCTTGCGTCATATTTTGACGAAGTTGCTGCCTGCTTCTGTACAAATGGAAGATGGGTTAGAAAATTTAGATTTTGTTAAAGGGGCGACCCCCGACATAGTAAAGCGTCTTAGTAAGCTATATGCAGAGCCAATAAAAGAGCATTTAGATGAAGATGCAGTTTGTGTTGATCCTGACACGTCTATGTGGGAGATCACACGTGTGATGGCTACAAAAGGTAGCCCAGTAGCCATTGTTGAAGAGAAAACACAACAATTCGTCGGTTTGGTGTCACGCCAAACATTATTAGAACATTTAGACAGTCAAATTAAAGAAATTATTGAGTAATATAATAAAAGTAAGAAAGAATTAAATTATGGTTAGTAAAGAAGAAGCGGTAGCACACACAGGGCTATCCATTATTCCAGAAACAATATTTGGCTTCGATGGTGTGATGTTTGTTGCCACGGCAATTTTGTGTATCGCGTACGCTTTTATTATATCTGAACGCATTAACCGTGCTGTTGTTGCCTTGTTAGGGGCGGGCGCAATGATTATTCTTGGGGTGTTAAACCAAGAGCTAGCGGTTGGTGGCATTGATTTCAATACTATTTTCCTTCTTATAGGTATGATGGTGATTGTGGGTATTATGAAGAACAGCGGTGTTTTTCAGTACGTGGCAATTTTGGCGGCAAAATCTGTGAAGGGTAATCCACGCGCACTTTTGATTGTGCTGTCTATTATTACGGCGGTTTTCTCTGCGTTGTTGGACAATGTAACCACAGTTATGTTGATTGTGCCGATTACGTTATTGCTAACGGAGCAATTGAAACTAAACCCTTACATCTTTTTAGTTGCGCAGATTTTTGCCTCTAACATTGGGGGTATGGCAACGCTTATCGGCGATCCGCCTAATATTCTTATTGGCTCGGCTGTTGGGTTTAGCTTCATGGATTTTATCTATAATACTGCGCCGGCTTCAGGAATTATTATGATTGTTATGCTTGTCTTTTTTGATTTTGTCTGGGGACGCAAAATGACAACGTCTGATAAGGCAAAAGAGCATTTATTGAAATATAAACCAGAAGAAGCGCTGACGGATAAAGTTTTATTGATGAAGTCTCTGTTTGTTTTGGCGTTGGTTATCTTTGGCTTCGTTGTGGGACACGGGCATGGTATTGAACCAGGTACGACCGCGTTGACGGGGGCGGCCTTGTTGATGTTGTTGAATATCTATAAATTCAAAGCTGAAAAGCAAACGCATATGGTGCATAAAGCCCTTGGTGAAGTGGAGTGGGAGACAATTTTCTTCTTCATGGGACTTTTCATGTTGGTATATGGGGTAGAGCATGCGGGATTGCTGACCTTGTTAGGGCAGAAGCTTCTTGATCTGACGGGTGGTGACCTGGCAATGACGGGTATTGTCGTGCTTTGGACATCGGCTATATTTTCTGCGATTGTTGATAATATCCCGTTTGTGGCGACAATGATTCCTTTGATTGAATCAACGGCGGATAGCTTTGGTGGGCCTGATAAGATTATGCCACTTTGGTGGTGTCTTGCTCTTGGGGCTTGTTTGGGTGGAAATGGTTCAATCATCGCGGCCAGTGCTAATGTTATGGTGGCATCGTTTGCGGAACGGGCAGGGCATCGTATTGCTTTTGTGAGGTTCTTGAAACTCGCATTTCCGATGATGATTGGAACAATCGCTATTGCGCATGTTTATGTACAATATAAATATTTTGGTGGGTTTTAATGATTAAATATTTCCTTTTATTGGCGTTTATAATGCCGTTGATGGCGTGTCAGGAAGACAACGGTAAACCTAAAATCCATTCAGGTAAGACAGAAACCCTTGTGATTGAAAGCGCCAATGGACAAAGTCATGCCTTTAAAGTTGAGCTGGCGCGTACGATTGAAGAAGTAACCTATGGCTTAATGGATAGGGAGACTATGCCAGAGGATCACGGCATGTTGTTTTATTTTGGCGGTGAGGAAGCGGAGCGTCGTTTTTGGATGAAGAATACGCTTATTCCACTCGATATGATTTTTATTAAAGCGGATGGCACTATTCATAAAATTCATGATAGTGCGATACCTGGTGATTTGAAGTCAATTCCCTCTTATGGTGCTGTGGGTGCGGTGCTTGAAATTAATGGTGGAATTGCGAAAGAATTGGACTTGAAAGTCGGGGACAATGTCTCCCATCGATTTTTTAAGTAATAAGAGTATTTAAAGGCTTGCATGCTTATCATGCTTGTTGTAATAAATAGCCATTCGTAATCAGGTTTGCGGATAGTCTTCGGGTTTACCCGCATGACGCCTTAATCTGCCTTCGCATTTATGCGCACGGCACCTTTAAAATGTCGGAGTGTAGCGCAGCCTGGTAGCGCGCCTGCTTTGGGAGCAGGATGTCGGGAGTTCGAATCTCTCCACTCCGACCATTTAATTTAAGTACGCTCAGGCGTGTAAATGCGCTACGCTGGTCTGATATCTCAAACTTTTCAATTTTACGATTTTATCCCTTAAGTTTTATGATGATTTCCTCATTTACTGTTTGGCTAATTTGCCAAATATGCTAAGTAATAGGCAGTGTTTTAAAATATAAAGATGTGTGCCTATGGCTTCTGAAGACCTATTAATCGAATATTTGCCAATTATATTGTTTATTGTCATCGCTAGTGTGATGTCAGTGGCGATGATTGGGCTGTCTTTTGTGGTGGGTAAGCAAAACCCTGATGCGGATAAGAACGCCGCATATGAGTGTGGATTTGATGCGTTCGACGATGCACGAAGCCGTTTTGACGTTCGGTTTTATCTAGTTGCGATTCTTTTTATTATATTTGATTTAGAAATAGCGTTCCTGTTTCCTTGGGCCATCAGCTTAGGTGAGATTGGCATGTTTGGTTTTTGGTCAATGATGACATTCCTCGGTGTGTTAACTGTGGGCTTTATCTATGAATGGAATAAGGGAGCATTGGATTGGGAATAAAGGATAATTTTTTTGAAGGGCCACCGTTGGTGCGCGTTTCTGGAACTTTTAAAATTGCGAATAAGCCACAATTGGAAGAAAAGTATTTGGCGATATATCCTACAATGCCCCTAATATTGAAAAATAAAGAATTGTATCCCATTCATCATTGTAACGGTGATAGGTTACCAGAAATAAAGTTGAGTTAATAAATGACACATGATCGTAAAGTAATCACCGCACCTGATGCGCCCTTCACAACAGATGTTCCGCATCTTGATGCCAAAGCGCAAGATGTTGTGCCTGCGGCGATGTCGAAGCATCTAAATGAGAAGGGGTATCTGCTCACTTCTGCGGACTCGCTTTTTGATTGGGCGCGTACGGGCTCACTTTGGCCGATGACGTTTGGTTTGGCCTGTTGCGCGGTTGAGATGATTCACTCTTATATGTCACGTTATGACCTTGACCGTTTTGGTATGATACCACGCCCAAGTCCCCGTCAATCGGATGTGATGATTGTCGCGGGGACGTTGACCAATAAAATGGCGCCTGCGCTGCGCCGTGTCTATGACCAAATGCCAGAGCCACGCTGGGTTATTTCTATGGGCTCATGCGCCAATGGCGGTGGGTATTATCATTATTCATATTCTGTTGTACGCGGGTGTGACCGTATTGTGCCTGTTGATATTTATGTACCGGGTTGCCCCCCAACCGCCGAAGCGCTGGTTTATGGTTTGCTACAATTGCAAAAGAAAATCCAACGTGAAGATACAAGGATTGTTCGATAATGCCTGATACAAACGTACAAGATGAATCCTTAATGGACGTAGCGGAACACGTCGCGGAGAGCCTAGGTGAGGCAATAATCTCCAGCGAGATGATAAATGGCGAAGTGGTTTTATGCGCTGAACCGCAAAATATCTGTAAGGTTCTACAGTTCTTGCGCGATGATTCAGAATGCCAATTTAAGATGCTCGTCAGTCTTTGCGGCGTTGATTACCCTGAGCGTGCCAAGCGTTTTGATGTGGTTTACAACTTATTATCCTTAACCCAAAACAACCGCATCCGTGTAAAAGTGGCCGTGACCGAAGAAGAGTTTGTCCCCACCGCTACGGAAGTATTTAGTACAGCAGGATGGTTTGAGCGCGAAGCGTGGGATTTATATGGTATATTCTTTGATGGGCATAATGACCTGCGCCGTATCCTAACGGACTATGGTTTTGAGGGGCATCCATTGCGTAAAGATTTCCCCCTGACGGGGCATGTAGAGCTTCGGTATGACGAGGAGCAACGCCGCGTGGTGTATGAACCTGTTCATCTGACACAAGATTTCAGAACCTTTGATTACCTATCGCCATGGGAGGGTATGACAGACGTACAGCTTCCCGGTGATGAAAAAGGAACTGTCCCAACCCAAGGTTGGAAAGCGTCCAATAAAGAAGTAGGGGGCGATAAATAGTGAGACAGATATTGAAGTATTCTAGTCGTTTATCGTTAATTACGATGCTCATCTTAGGAGGTTTTCTTTATAAAGAAAATCAAAAATTAATTAAAGAACTTGTTGATACCTCTTTTGAAGCACAAACCTCTAACCAAGTTGAAGGGATTAATTGTAGCGTTGGTAAGTATCCTGAGCTTCCTTTAGTTGTACTTAATTTAAAAGGAAATACTCAAAAGAAAAATTATTTAAGACTTCAGCTAGCGGTTGAATTGTTTCGTGGCGCAGAAAAGGTTTACATCACAGAAGCACCCAAACTATATGATCGTTTTAATGTGTTGTTAACAGAAAAAAACGTCAGCTATTTTAATCAAGAAAATTATACTGTGAGATTGAAAGAAGAGCTTATGAATGAGTCTGAAAATATTCTAGGCATAAATGTGATTAAAGAAATTTTATACAAGAAATACTAATACAATGACACAAACAGAAGAAAATATTGAGGTTGGGTCACAAACCCATATCAAGCCTTATACTATGAACTTTGGACCGCAACATCCTGCGGCGCATGGCGTGCTTCGC
>CALDHI010000050.1 GCA_937941545.1 uncultured Alphaproteobacteria bacterium | reverse complement strand
ATCGTTTGGTGGCGGATGCGCATGCGCTGGAAAAAGACGGCGTGGCGATGGTGGCTATCATGTCCAATGACTTTGAGCATTATCCCGATGATGCACCTGATAAAATGGCGGTGTTTGCCAAGGCGCATACAATGCCGTTTCCGTATCTGGTCGATGAAAGCCAAGAGGTGGCGCGCGCTTATGATGCGGTGTGCACGCCAGACTTTTTTGGCTTGAACGCCAGCGGGGCGCTACAGTATCGCGGACGGCTTGATAATCTTAAAATGAATGGAGAGGGCGCACGCGTGCCAGAACTTCTCAATGCTATGCAAGCTGTGGCACAAGGCGCACAAGGCCCTAAAGATCAAACCCCGTCCATGGGGTGTTCGATAAAGTGGCGATAAATATTTTAAGAAATAAGTGTCTAATGATTGCATAAAATCTCTTGCCTTGGGGATGGTTAAAATTGCAATATGTAGGATGTTTTAATAAAGGGAATTGAATTATGCCAAAGAGTAAACAAGATAAAATGCGCGAAGCGGCCTTGGACTATCACAGAACGGGTCCGGGTAAGATATCTATGAAGCCGATTACGCAGCTGGAAACTCAGCTGGATTTGGCGCTGGCATATTCCCCTGGTGTGGCTGTTCCGTGTGAAGAGATTGAAAAAGACCCGTTAAAGGCGCTGGATTATACATCGCGCGGAAATGTGGTTGCGGTTATATCGAACGGTACGGCGGTTTTGGGTTTAGGAAACATTGGTGCGTTGGCATCTAAACCTGTGATGGAAGGCAAGTGCGTTCTGTTTAAGAAATTTGCGGATATTGATTCCTTTGATTTAGAAGTTGATGAAACGGACGTTGAGAAATTCTGTGATGCGATTGCAGTGCTTGAGCCATCGTTTGGCGGTATTAACCTTGAAGACATCAAAGCGCCAGAATGTTTTGAGATTGAGAGAATCCTTAAAGAGCGCATGAATATTCCTGTCTTCCATGATGACCAACACGGTACGGCGATTATTGTCTCAGCGGCGTTCACAAACTGGTTGAAGATTGCGGGTCGCGATATTAAAGAGGTGAAATTGGTTGCCAATGGTGCGGGGGCGTCGGCAATGGCGTGCTTGAACTTGCTCATAGAAGTGGGCTTGCCACGCGATAACATCATTGTATGTGACCGTAACGGTGTTATTCATAAAGGCCGTGAAGAGGGAATGGACCCTTACAAAGAAAAATATGCGAATGATACCAATGCACGCACATTAAGCGATGCGCTGGAGGGGGCGGACGTGTTCCTTGGTCTGTCAGGGCCGAACATGGTGACATCCGCAATGGCGGGGACGATGGCAGACGCGCCGTTGATTATGGCGCTTGCCAACCCAACACCAGAGATTATGCCAGAAGAAGCGCTTAAAGGCTCGCCCAAGGCGATTGTTTGTACGGGACGCTCGGACTTCACAAACCAAGTGAATAATGTTTTATGTTTCCCATTTTTATTCCGCGGTGCGCTGGATGTGGGGGCAACGGCGATTAATGAAGAAATGAAGCTGGCGTGTGTTAAGGCTATTGCGGAGCTGGCACAAAAAGAAGTCACCCCAGAAGTGGCGGCGATTTACCCAGGGGAAGACATGGAGTTTGGCCCAGCGTACATGATTCCTAAACCGTTTGATCCGCGCCTTGGCGTGGAGTTACCAATTGCGGTGGCAAAGGCGGCGATTGCGAGTGGTGTGGCGGCACGTCCGATTACGGATTGGGATGCGTATCGTGCGAAGTTGCAACAGTTCCACATTAAATCAAACCAAGTGATGCGCCCTGTTTTTGCGCAAGCACAAAAGAAAGCGATGCGCATTGGTTACGCGGAAGGCGAAGAAGAAAACGTGCTTCGCGCCGTTCAAATGGCGGTTGATGAAGGGCTGGCGAAGCCAACGCTTATTGGACGTAAAGAGGTTGTGGAGCGCCGTATTGAGAAAATGAATCTGCGTCTTAAAGAAGGTGAAGATTTTGAACTGTGCGATCCACAAAATGACAGCCGTTATAAAGAATATTGGACGAGTTATCACAGCGTGATGGAGCGCAAAGGTGTGACACCTGCGATGGCGAAGCAAATTATTCGCACAGACACCACGGCGATTGGCGCGGTGATGTTGGAAAAAGGCGAAATTGATGGACTGATTTGTGGTGCGGTGGGTGATTATCGTGCGCATCTGCATAACATCGTGGATGTGGTTGGCTTGCAGGATGGCGTGGAAACAGCCGCGGCGTTGCGATTGTTGATTATGCCCAGCCAAGGGAATTTCTTTGTGTGCGATACGCATGTGAACCCAGATCCATCTGTCGCGCAATTGTCTGAGATGACGTTGCTGGCGGCAAAACGGGTGAAGGATTTTGGTATTGAGCCCCAAGTTGCGATGCTATCGCATTCTAACTTTGGCTCACATCGTGGTGGCAGTGCCCAAAAAATGCGCGAAGCCTGCGCGGATATTAAAGCGCGGGATAAGAAGCTGAAAATTGATGGAGAAATGCATGCGGATACGGCGTTGTCGTTGAACGTGCGTGAGAACATCATGCCAAATTCATCTTTGAAAGAGCGTGCAAATTTGTTGATTATGCCGAACATTGAAGCAGCAAATATTAGCTTTAATATGTTGAAAATTTTGGGTGAGGGCATTCCGATTGGGCCGCTATTGCTTGGCGTTCGTAAACCCGCGCATATCTTGACGAGTGCGGCCACAGCGCGTGGGATTTTGAATATGACCGCCGTGACGTGTGTGGAAGCTCAGCAGTTGGCGAAAGCCAATAAATCCGCGAAGAAAAAGGCGGCTTAGGGTTTGATATAAATTTATAATCTTTAGAGAGCATCAGCATGACTGAAAAAAATATTGACGATGCGCCCAGTTTAAAACAGGCCTTGACGGAAGAGTTTGAGGAGATTGTTGATGCGCCAGCGCAGGTGGGGTTAAGTGATGAGGCTATTCGGGAGATTACGGAGAGCCTGAATGCGCCTGAAAATGACGATCATATTGCATTGGTGGAAGACCTTAGCCATGCAGACACGGCGGATTTGCTTCAAAAAGTGTCGGATGATGATCGTCGTGCGCTGATTGAGCAAAATACGAGCGAGATTGATCCGCAAACATTTTCTTATATGGACCCAGATTTGCGTAAAGCGACTTTGTCGCAAATGGATGCAAAAGATGTTGCGGAAATTATTTCTGCCCTTGATAGTGATGATGCGTTGGAAATCATTGAAAATCTGGATGAAGATTTTCAAAAACAGATTATACAACAGCTATCGGCTAAAACCCGTTTGGTGATTGAAGAGGGGCTTACGTTTCCAGAGGATTCTGCGGGACGTTTGATGCAACGTGAATTTGTGGCCATCCCACAATTTTGGACGGTGGGGAAGGCGATTGATTATATGCGCGCCGCCGCCAGCGAGTTGCCTTCTGAGTTTTATGATTTAATCGTGATTGACCCGCTTTATCATGTGGTGGGGGAAATTCCGCTGAACCGTATTTTGCGCTCGAAACGAAGCGTGAAGATTGAAGAGTTAACGCTGGATGAGTTGCATACTATTCCCGCCGAAATGGATCAGGAAGAAGCGGCGATGATTTTCCGCCGTGAAGGACTGAACTCTGCGCCTGTCGTGGATAATGATAGCCGCCTTATCGGGGTGATTACGTTTGATGATATCTTGAATGTTATCGACGAAGAAGCCGAAGAAGACATCATGAAATTGGCGGGTATTGAGGGCAGTGGCATGTATCGAAGTGTGCTATCCACCACGGCCAGTCGTTTCAGGTGGCTATTTGTGAATTTAATGACGGCGATTGCGGCCTCAATCGTGATTTCGATGTTTGATGCCACGGTTGAACAGATTGTTGCGCTGGCGGTGTTGATGCCGATTGTTGCCAGCATGGGCGGCAATGCGGGGACGCAAGCCTTAACCGTGGCGGTGCGCGCCTTGGCAACGAAAGAGTTATCAAGCACCAATATGGTGCGGGTGATTTCAAAAGAAACAATTGTTGGGACGCTCAATGGAGCGGGCTTTGCGGTGATTATGGGCGTGATTGCGGCGGTGTGGTTTACCTCACCCATGTTGGGCGGCGTTATTGCAACGGCGATGATTATTAACTTGTTTTTTGCTGGGTTCTTTGGGGCGGCTATTCCTATTTTCTTGGATAGAATAGGCTCTGATCCCGCTCTATCTTCTACGGTATTACTCACCACGATTACAGATATTGTAGGGTTTTTCGCATTCTTGGGGTTGGCGTCAATCTTTTTGATTTAATTTTACGTAATATTTGACTTATCTTTCACCATTTTGTTATAATCTGGTTGAATAATGGATGAAGCGTAAAATGAGTCAACGGTTACGAGATTTAAAGAAAGCCTTAAAAAGTTCTACGATGTTATCAACGTCAAAGGCGTCTATGCAGGCGATACCCGCAAATGTGTGTGATTTTTTTCGTACCCTAATTGATCCATCAAATGAAGATAGCGTTTTGTCTAAAATATCAAACCCCTATCATCATGCCAAGGCGCGCATGAATAAGATGTGGAATCCTGCAACGATTGACGAAGACTTTAACCCCGCAGCGGATTTAACAACGACGAGGGGGTTGCTGGCATCTTACTTTACATCAGAAAAATGGAAAGAAGCATGGGGGGATACTGGCGCCTTAACGGTGGTCACAACATTAAGTGGCATCAATGTTGCCCTGATGATTAATCAATTTGCGGCTATGGTTGAAGCGGCCGCAAGCAATGGGCTATCTTCACCAGAATTTATGTTGAGTTCTGCGGTGTATGCTGGACTAATGACGGCGCAGAAAAAAGTCCTTGATAAGGGAGAGGTCTTATTCAGTAATAATTTAGCCACGAATATCTCAGAGCATTTAAGTCATAAATTTGAAAGTGCGTTGGAAGGTTTGGGTGATAACACAGCCTTATACAAAAAATTATCGGATGATTTTGATACAACACAAGCCAGAACCATAGAAGATAAGAAGGATCGCGTGACGTTAGAACATGCGACAGCAGATGCACCGACAAGCTACGCCCAATCAGTGGTCTTTCGAACCAATGAATATCTAAGTGTGACGGTTGCAACCTGTGCGACCGTTGTTGCCCTTTATCATAACTCTGTCCCTATTGAGGCCTTAAATGGTTTTGCTGAAACCTTAAACGATAACTTTCCCAATGGTTACATTGATGATTATAAAGAATTAGGGACATTGGCAACGACGTTGATGCTTGCCGCGCCATTTGCCTATTTGAGTAAGCGTTTCGGCATGAAACTGGGGGAGGAGGCGGAAGTTAAGCAGGAGCAATATGAGGGTGCAAAATCTCAAACGATGAGAAACTTGAGCCAGGTTTTTTCGGATAATGAGTCCAAAAATAATATTGAGTGGGGATATAGTAAAAAGAATAGCGGCCTGTTAAAGGCTTTTAAATTTGCAGAATATTCCCATTTTAATTACATGCAAAATGTTCGTATGGGCAATTGGTATATCAGTTTTATTCCTTCTTTGCTGACCACAGATATTATAGGGAATGGCCTAAAAAGTGCGTCGGAAGTGACCAATCAAAGTTTTTGGGCGACGCAGGGCGCGGCGTTGGTATTTATGGATAAGTTAGCCAATATTATCAGTCTTAATTCATCAAAGGGGGATTTAACCGTTCCCCAAAGGCAAATGAATATGGCGGCGCAGGAAATTGAAAAAACGTGGCATGCGGAGCTGAATGAAAAACTTGGGAGAGCGCCTCAACATGAAGCCGATGCACCTATAAAAACATCTTCCAATACGCCGCCGAATGTTCCACAACTGTAAAACAATCTTAACTTTTTAAATAAAACTGATAGAATACCTTCCATGAGTGCATCAAAATTAATTAGACCTTCCGCTGAGTATCAAGATGATTACTTAGAAGCATTGGCGGAGTATCACGCCGAAGGGCGGTATTTGTATCAGGATATTGGGCGTTTAACGCTGGATTTTGATGAGTTTATCAAAGAGCTGAAAACTGAAAAAGGGTATCCTCATCAACCGTACCAAGATTGGGTGGAGCCTGTGCCAGAGACGATTGTTTGGCTAGTTAAAGATAAAAAATATATTGGCACGGTGGATATCCGTCACCGTCTGAATTGGCATCTGGAAAAATGGGGAGGGCATGTGCATTTTAATATTCGCCCCTCTATGCGTGGCCTTGGTTATGGCATGAAAATCCTTAAAAAATCGATTCCGATTATTAACTATATTGGCATTGATAAAGCGCTGATTACGATTAAGCCTGACGATATGGCAGGTATTCGTATTGTAGAAGCGTGCGGCGCGGAGTTTGAAGACGAAACCGTCGCCACCGATTGCTTCCCCGCCATGCGCCGCTATTGGTTGGACTGCACTTAATTTAAGGCGCTCAGACGCGTAAACGCGCTACGCGATTCTTTGTATATGTTGTGCTAAGGTCGTAAATTACCTGTAGTCACCCATGCCTTGTCAGGAATAAAATGAGTTAAGATTAAATTCTATGTCTCAAATACAGCTAGTCTTTTCTTCCTGCGCTGCCATTGGCGTGAGTTGGCTTTG
>CALDHI010000049.1 GCA_937941545.1 uncultured Alphaproteobacteria bacterium | reverse complement strand
AAAAAGATTAGTGAGGCGTTATCCGCCGTCATTAGCGCGGAAGTCACCGCACAAGCCGCGGAAGATAAAGCGCAGCAATAAACGACTTTTATAGAATAGATATAAAATAAAAAAAGGGTGCTGTATTTATAAAAACAGCGCCCTTTTTTGTTGTTTCGTATCATTGTATAAGGCCGCGCGTCGGCTCAAAAAAACGTCTTTATTACGCACCCTTATAAAATTTACCAACCATATCCCAGTTTAACGGCATAGGTCGTATCATCTTCGCGGATACCTGCTTGTGGGTCATTATCCCAATCAAAGTCAACTTGCGCACTGGCGTCTAAGCTTTTGCTAAGCGGGACACGCACACCTGTTTCACTTTCAAATAAGAAGGCACCCGTATCTTCAAATGGTGTATTCAAATCGTGATTGTGAAAGACTTGCAGACTTTTTGCAGTCAATAGTTTTTGGTCATAACGCAAAGCCCAGCCAAGCGCTGCATATCCGTCACTATCACCATTTTCAAATTTATCAAAAATGTAGTTAGGGCCTGCTTTTATTTGTAGGTTTAAATCATCTTGTTCATAAAATTGGTGCCCCACAAACGCGCCTGTTTTACTACGGTAATCAAGATTGGCAAACTCATCGCGTTCCAATGTTTGACCACCCCCAACAAACCATTTTTGATCTTGTGATATAAAGCGATCGTAGGTTGCGTAAAGCTGTTGGTCATTTTTCGTTTTAACGCCTTCATCTTCAGACCAGTTTGCTTCGCCGCCTAAACTAAAGCGGTTCATTTTGTCACGCGCTTTTATGTCGGCGTCTCCAACGATTGTTTTAGAGCGACTATTGCCGTCTTTAACTGTTCCACCGGCACTTACGCGACCTGTCCAATTATAGACACCGTCGCGTCTTTCTTCTTCACCCGCGGCAGGGGCGATTGAAGCAACCGCTTCAGGGGCAGGGGCTGACGCTATTACATCATTTGTCGCTGGGCCCGTATGAACAGAATGGATTTTATCTTGCCCTAAAGTAATTTGACCTAGGCTTGTCGTATTCATCGTAACGCTAGACGTATCTTGGCTGGTGATGTCGCCACTAATGCGGTCACCATTTTTAAGGGTAATCCAGTCTGCTTGCGCAGAGGTTGAAATCATAAGAAGAGGAAGGATATATAATATTTTTTTCATTGTTACACTTTGCTTTAATAGTTAAATTCAATTCTCGCTTTGCATTATATCCAAAATATTTGTAAAGATATAGGTATGAGTGAAAAACATAAACAAGAACGTATTGGCATTTATCCGGGGACTTTTGACCCCATTACCAAGGGACATCTGCACATCATTAAACGCGCTAGTAAGCTAGTGGATCGTTTAATCATCGGGGTGGCCGCAAATACACGCAAAAACCCAATGTTCAACCACGAGGAGCGCGTAGAGATGGTACGTGCCGATCTTGCGAACCTTGAGATTGCCCCGCATTGCCAAATTGAGATAGAAAGCTTTGATCTGTTATTGGTTGATTACGCTAAGCGTAAGAAGGCGGCGTGTGTATTTCGAGGCTTGCGTGCGGTCTCTGACTTTGATTATGAGTTTCAAATGACAGGCATGAATCTGCATTTAGCTCCAGAAATTGAAACCGTTTTCTTGATGGCGGCTGATAAATGGCAGTTTGTTTCCTCGTCCTTTATTAAGGAAATTCATACCCTAAATGGAGATGTTGCGGATTTTGTGACAGAAAATACATTAAAGGCTTTGAATAATAAGAAAAAGTGAGTTTTTAGGCTTGCAATTTTGTTTCAAAAGACTTATTAAATTCTCATGTCATGAGCCGACATATAATATAAATGGCATTTTTTACGTAAGTAGAATGTTTATTAAAGATAGCGTCTTTCCTGCCACGCAGGCATGACGGCTTTTAATAAGACCGCTTAGCTCAGCTGGTAGAGCAACTGACTTTTAATCAGTAGGTCGAGGGTTCGGATCCCTCAGCGGTCACCATTTATTTTCAATTACCTAGTCAATTATTATCAGAAATTATAAAGCAAGGATCCACAGTGGTTCAATTTGTTTTTAAATTTATTTTCTCCACACATTTTTAGTACTTCTCACTTAGCGAGCGTGGTCGATTTGATTATACTTTTTCTACACGGAGGGTATAAAATCTCAATTTGTAATTTTTAACTATTGTAATAATTCAAGGTGTTTGATAGTTGTGTTTGATGAATTTGAGAAAATTAGTATCGATATGGGCTTTATTGGCTTTGATGCTTGCGCAAGTTACTCTTGCTCAACATAGCGCATCACATATTGATCATGGTTTTTCTCAAGAAATAACAGCTTCTCAAAGTGCTCATGACGAACACCAGCACGATAAAGATAATAAAAAGCATGAATGCCCTGAATGTCTTCTGACTAAATCGTTACAGGCGGCTTTTTATAATACGCCAGTCACTTTGGCTTTTTTCATACAGTCAGACGTTATACTTCCACAACAATATTCTTTTGCGAATTTTGTACGCCGCTATAATTCAAATTCCCCTCGCGCACCGCCCACCATTCTTATCTAACTCAAAAAACTTTAATATAAAATTTTGAGCCCCGTAGGTTATTTATGACCTTGAGGGTAAACATAAGATAAGAAAGGGCATATCCATGTCTAAGAAACTACTATTGGCCGCAAGTGCAGCCGTAATATTAAACGTATCTCCTGCTTTAGCGGCAAGTGATGCAGATCTAGAAGCTGTTAAAGCTGAAATTCAATCCATGCGTGTTGCTTATGAAAGTAAGATTGAGCAGTTAGAGGGCAAAGTGCAAACTTTAGAATCTCAACAAACAGCGACAAGTGTTGCGGCGACGGCACCAGCAGCAGGGACAAATACTGTATCTGCTCCTGCGACTGCGCAAAGACGTATTCGTGACAGTGGCTTCAACCCAGCAGTTGGAGTTGTGCTGAACGGGAAATATAATAATTTTTCTGCAGATGAAGGTGACATTGCTGGCTTTGCCATTGGTGAAGAAGGCGAGCGTGGTACAGAAGGCTTAGGACTTGATGAAACTGAGATTAACTTTTCAGCTAGTGTAGATGATAAATTCCGTGGCTCTGCCACTATCGCTCTGCATGAACATGAAGGCGACACAGAGGTTGAGGTTGAAGAAGCATACGTTGCTACGACTGCCTTGCCAGGTGGTGTCGAAGTTAAGGCGGGACGTTTTTTCTCTGAACTTGGCTACCTGAACTCGCATCATGGTCATGCGGATGATTTCGCAGACCGCCCACTTTCAAACCGTGCGTTTCTTGATAATAATTATGGTGATGATGGGGTGCAGGTTTCTGCTGTTCTGCCGACTCCTATTTATACCGAAATTGGTACAGGGGCTTTCCGTGGTGCGGATAATCCTGCTGGCGGTGCAGAAGGTGGCGATATTGGCGCATGGACGGCGTATGGCCGTGTTGGCGGTGATGTCGGTGACAAAACAAGCTGGCGTTTAGGGCTATCCACTTTACAAGCAGATGGTATCAGCCGTGATACTGGGCATGAAGGAGAAGAGGTTAACTTTAGTGGGGATAGCAGTCTTTATATTGCCGATGCACGTGCCGTATACGCTCCAACTGGTAACAATGCCGAGCAAGAAGTTATCTTCCAAGGTGAGTATTTCTATCGTGATGAAGATGGAACTTATGAAGATATTGATGCGGCTACGGGCGCGGTTGCTTATGACGATAGTCAGAGTGGTTGGTATGCGCAAAGTGTCTATAAGTTTCATCCTCAATGGCGTGTAGGCGCAAGATATAGCCAGCTTTATGCAGGTGATGTTCCTACAGGTTTAACTGGAAGTGCCTTAGATGATGAAGGTCACGATCCATGGGCGGCAACGGCAATGGTTGATTGGACAAACAGTGAGTTTTCTCGTGTGCGTGCGCAATATAGCCGTGAAGAAGTTGCAAATGACCAAGACGATAATCAATTCACATTGCAGTATATCATGAGCCTAGGCGCGCATGGTGCGCATAATTATTAAGGTGCAATGACATGAAAAAAGTATCTTTAATGATATTAGGCCTAGGGTTTTTGTTGGGGATGCTTATTGCATCCCCAACATCTGCTTTTGCGAAAGTAAATGTATTTGCTTGTGCCCCTGAATGGGGGGCGCTGGCGCAGGAAATTGGCGGTGACAAAGTTGATGTTTATACCGCGTCAAATGCCAATCAAGATATTCATCATATGCGCGCAAAACCAAGCTTGTTGGCGGCGATGCGTAAAGCCGATATGGTGATTTGTAGCGGGGCGTCCTTAGAAGTTGGTTGGCTTCCTATCTTGTTAAACAAAGCGGGTAGCCGTGATGTTCAAGAATGGGGCAGAGGTTCAATCATGGCATCCGACTATGTTCCCATGTTGGAAGTGATGCAGGAAGTTGATCGGTCTATGGGGCATGTTCATCCAGAAGGGAATCCGCACATTCATTTAGACCCGAGCAACATTATTCTTGTGTCTAAAGTGATCGTTGATAGGCTTTCTGAAATGGATCCCTCTAACTCTGGCTTTTATCAAGCAAGCCAAAGC
>CALDHI010000048.1 GCA_937941545.1 uncultured Alphaproteobacteria bacterium | reverse complement strand
TATATGAACACGGAAGGGCGCGTGCAACGGGCACGTAAAGCCACTTTCCCACCGGGGGAAGCCAAAGAAGACTGGACGATTTTGCGGGCGCTTTCTAACCATATTGAAATGCCGATGGCGTTCAATAATCTAGCTGAGTTACGCGCAGAGATGACGGCTCAATATCCTGCATTTGGTGTGTTTGATGAAGTGCCCGTAAACGAGTGGGGCGTCTTTGGTGGCGCCGCGCATAATGTTACGGACGCACCTTTTGTGAACCCAATAGAGAACTTCTATATGACGAACGTGATTTGCCACGCCTCTGAAACGATGAAGCGTTGTAGCGATAAATTTATTGAACCTGAATTAGCAGAAGCTGCGGAGTAATTATTATGACCCAAAATACACTTGATCAAGTCCAAGAATTTCACGAAACCTATGGCTTGCCAGTTGAGGCGGAATTGAATATTTCTGATGCACAAACCAAAATGTTACGAATTAATCTTCTACAAGAAGAGCTGGATGAGCTTAAAGAAGCGTTAGACAATAACGACCCCGTTGAAACGTTGGATGCGTTGATTGACCTGCAATATGTGTTGGATGGCGCATTTTTATCTTTTGGCCTGCAAGGCGTGAAAGAGGCGGCATTTAACGAAGTGCATCGCTCAAATATGTCCAAGCTAGGCGAAGATGGCAAACCCATCCGCAGGATGAGCGATGGAAAAGTCATGAAGGGTCCAAACTACTTCAAGCCAGACATGGCACAGTTTGTTAAGGAGCCAGCGGTAAAGAAGAGAGTTTAGGTAGTTCTATTTCTTGCCTGTGGTATATCCTATTATCTGTAAAATCCATCAGAAAATCGGCATAACCTAATTCCAGTGACGTAAAAGGATTTGCATAAAAATATTCATCATTTGCTGTGATAAAAGAGCTTACGCAGTGTCCGCTGATTCTTGTTCTAGACTCACCATGATAATATTCTATTAAGTCTTTGTTAGCCCAATTTAGTAAGTCATAACGAAAGCTTTCATTAGGATAATCATTTTGAACTCTATAATGATTTTTGGCAATATGTTCAGCAGAAAAACGGGCACCATGCATTGTTAATGATGCTTCCTCACTCATTAAACGCTCATGTCCAGCAATAAAGATGCTTACCGCAGCAGAGGCAATATGTTTATCTGCAATTGTAATGACGTAACCTTTTGTTTGATGTATGGCGCGTATTATATTCTCGACTACATTAATATACCCTCCGCCAGAATTAAGTATAATGATAATTTCGTCTTCTCGCGATTGTGCGGATTCAAGTGCCTTTAAAATTTCAGGAATTTGATGTGCTATATTTGTTGGCCTGTTACTTTCAGATGTGATTTCACCATACAGTTTTAAAAAACCTGACCGAAGAGCATCAGGGTCTTCTTTCCGCTGTTTATTAATTTTGTTTATTTCCTCTTGCGTCGTTATTTTTTCTGAATTTAATTTAATGCTGTTTAGCTGAGGGCATGCTGAAGTGAGGATTGGATCGTTTGAGTTTTTCATGGTGTAATCGTTAAATTCATTCTTAACTTCTTCATAGGGAGATAAGCTTAGGCTTAATGCCGCAATGGCAAAATTTTTTTTCAATTGTGAAGTGTTAATCCATATTATCATAGTCGTTCTATTAACAATATTTACATATAATGAAAACAAAAAACTACATAAACTCGTATCTTTTCTATTCCCATTACCTTTGAGTCACTGTAAAAGGATAGAGTTATGATTGAAATTTGGAACATATATGGAATGCAAACCCTGTTTATGCTTATGCATATCGGGATTTTGATTGGCGTTCTTATGGGCGCGGTGGCGTATTATACTTACCTTGAGCGTAAAGTGATGGGCGCGATGCAACGCCGTCAAGGGCCGATGATGGTTGGGCCTTTTGGCTTGTTACAACCCATTGCCGATGGCGTGAAGCTGCTCTCCAAAGAAACGATTATCCCAGCCCAAGCCAATGGCCCTGTGTTTGTCATTGCGCCAATGCTGACATTCACGTTGGCGATGGTGGCGTGGGCGGTTATCCCCGTGAGTGCGAAGCTGGTATTAGCAGACATAAATGTCGGTATTCTTTACCTTTTTGCCATTTCATCTATGGGCGTCTATGGCGTGATTATGGCGGGGTGGGCGTCGAACTCTAAATACGCCTTCCTTGGTGGGCTTCGCTCTGCCAGCCAAATGGTGTCCTACGAAGTGTCGATGGGCTTGGTTATTGTGTGTGTTTTACTTTGCGTTGGCTCGTTAAACCTGACGCAGATTGTCGTGGTTGAGCGTCCTTTCTGGGTTGAGGTGATGTTGTTCCCGATGTTTATCGTGTTCCTTATCTCTATCTTGGCGGAAACAAACCGCGCGCCGTTCGATTTGCCCGAGGGCGAATCAGAGATTACGGGTGGTTTCATGGTGGAATATTCCGCGATGACGTTCGCGCTGTTCTTCCTCGGTGAATACGCCAATATGATTTTGATGTCCGCAATGACGGTTTTGTTATTCATGGGCGGATGGTTGCCACCGTTTGGTATAGAAGCTCTGGCGATTGTTCCAGGGGTGATTTGGTTTATCTTAAAAACAGTCCTCATCATGTTCTTCTTCGTCTGGGCGCGGGCGACATTCCCACGCTATCGCTATGACCAACTGATGCGTTTGGGCTGGAAAGTGTTCTTGCCGTTTACATTATTCTGGGTGGTTGTTGTTTCTGGCTCACTCATTTATTTCGATGCGTTGCCATAATTTTGTTGACATAAGCTGATTGTTTTTTTCTATTGTGAGTGATATTTTATCACTTACGTTAGAAGGCTTTAATACTATGCAACAAGAATTTACAGGAAAATCTCTTCATAGTTATGTAGTTTGCGCTGTCGGGCCAAATCCAGCGGATGAAAATAGTTGGTTAGTGTTAGCACAAAAAACACAAACACCTGTAAATGCAGAAAAATTATATGATTGGGCGAAAAGCAATAAAGATATTGAACGCGGATTTCAATATAAAGTAGTTCAAACAGGAACGCGTGCTAATGCTATATCACAAGCTATAAGCGAGGGGCTTAAGTATGTGCCAACGCAAACCGTTAATCCGAATACGCGGTCTAATAACCCTAGTGAGCGGTTCGAAGATAGTTTTGCAACAATATTTAAAAGGTAGCGTTCTAATTATAATAGCGCATATCGTATAAATTATTGGTTTAAGGCTTTCTTATTAAATGGTTTTTTGCTAAAAATATTTCATGAGAAATTACTTTAATGCATTTTTGTTAACTGAGATCGTCAAGGGTATGGCGCTGACATTGAAATATATGTTTTTTGTGCCTGCCGTGACGATTAATTATCCGAACGAGAAGGGGCCAATCTCTCCTCGTTTCCGTGGTGAGCATGCGTTGCGCCGTTACCCTAATGGTGAAGAGCGTTGCATTGCCTGTAAACTCTGCGAAGCGATTTGCCCCGCACAAGCCATCACGATTGAAGCCGAACCTCGCGAAGATGGCTCACGTCGTACGACTCGGTATGATATCGACATGACCAAATGTATTTATTGCGGCCTGTGCGAGGAAGCTTGCCCCGTGGATGCGATTGTTGAAGGCCCGAATTTTGAGTTTTCAACCGAAACACGTGAAGAGCTTTACTATGATAAAGACAAGCTCCTCGAAAATGGCGATATCTGGGAAGCGCAAATTGCCGCCAACCTCGTCGCCGATGCGCCTTATAGATAAAAAAGTAGACTTGCATTTTTAAAGTGCCGTCATGGCCGTAAACGACAGGACGCTTTTTTTAAGTGCGCTCAGGCGGGCAAGCCCGCTACGCGGTTGTTTATCATGAGTTAAACACCGTCATTGCGAGGAAGCCTTTTAGGGCTGACGCGGCAATCCAGCACGAAATGGTGGTGGATTGCCGCGTCGCTATGCTCCTCGCAATGACGATGCGGGTGAAGGCATCTTTTGGCTTGTCGATATGACGGCTTTAAAAAAGTAAACTTACTTTAAAAAAAACGCTCAGGCGCGTAAACGCGCTACGCGGTTTACTCTTGCTGTCATTGCCTGAATTGCTCTGGCAATTCTAGGGTAATCCCTTGAGGTGGAGAGGTTCCCTTAGAATTGTGAGCATAATTCAGGGAATGATGGTTTATGGTTTATAATAAGAACTTGGTGTTTTGATGGTTAAACTTTTCAAAAAGTAAGTCTACATTTTTAAAGTGCCGTCAAATCGGCAAGTCGAAGGACGCTTGATTATTATAGGCATATAACAAGAGCGCTCAGGCGTGCAGGCACGCTACGCGGGTTCTGCGTAATCTAGTATATGTTTTAGGCGCAATTATTCCGTTGATGATTTAATATAGACTAAAATTCCTATTTTGTCAATATTTGTTTTTCGTAACCTATATAAGGTATGATTATTGTTGACATCAAGCTATGCGTTTAGTACATATATAGGTATGAAAAATAATAAACCAAATTTAAGAAGTAGCTTTGGTAGACATGCTATAGGAAAAGTGCAAACTTCGCCTGTATTGCCGCAAACGGCAAATATGTTTCCTAGAAAAACAAATGGCTAAAAATTAACATGAGATTATATCCCGCAAGCGTGGGATATAATTGTGTTTTTTTATTCTTGCCCCTTGCCTTAAGGCTCTGAAAAGATTAAGAAGAAACGTTATTAACAACGTAATGTTTCGCCTCATGTTTACAGCTATTGCTTTTTATATATTCGCCGCGGTCACTTTATTAAGTGGCATCATGGTGGTGACAGCCAAAAATCCAGTTCATTCTGTTTTGTTCCTGATCCTCGCTTTCTTTAATGCAGCGGGGCTTTTCGTGCTGTTAGGCGCAGAATTTATTGCGATGATTTTGGTGATTGTGTATGTGGGCGCGGTGGCGGTTTTGTTCTTGTTTGTCGTTATGATGTTGGACATCAGCTTCGCAGATTTACGCAAAGGGGCGATGCAATATGTCCCGTTAGGTCTTATTACAGGCGGTATTTTGCTGTTTGAATTGATTACTATTTTCAGTGTTTGGAAATTTGCGGGGAGTGCGAGCGACAATATCGCTTCTAAAACACCTGATGCGGCGGAAATCACAAATACGGAAGCGCTGGGACAGATTTTATATACGGATTATGTTTTTGCCTTTCAGGTATCGGGCTTGATTTTGTTGATTGCGATGATTGGGGCGATTGTCCTGACACATCGTAAACGTCCTGGCGTGCGTAAACAGAATGTCGCCGATCAGCAAGCTAGGACACGTGATGAAGCAATGGAAATTCAAAAAGTAACACCACGGACGGGGGTATAAGATGGAATTATTCGTCATAGGATTACCGCATTATTTAACGCTGGCCGCGATGTTATTTACATTGGGGATCTTTGGTATTTTCTTAAATCGTAAGAACGTCATTGTTATCTTGATGTGTATTGAGCTGATGTTATTGGCGGTCAATATTAACTTCGTAGCGTTTTCATCCTATCTGGGGGATATGACGGGGCAGGTCTTTACGGTGTTTATTCTCACCGTGGCCGCCGCCGAAGCCGCGATTGGCTTGGCGATTTTGGTTGTGCTATTCAGAACCAAAGGCACCATCGCCGTTGAAGATATTTCGAGTATGAAAGGTTAGATTGTGGATATGGTTGATTGTAATTTACAAAATACGTCATTGCGAGCGCAAGCGAAGCAATCCAGAATGGTTCAAGTGAAGATGGATTGCCGCGTCGCTATCGCTCCTAGCAGTGACGGGAGCATTATATAATCATGGAAATTTTAGCAGTCTTTTTGCCGCTTATTGGCTTTTTAATCGCGTTTCTTTTTGGTAAGAGCATTGGCGACAAAGGCGCGCAAATCGTTACGTGTGGCGGTATTATTACCGCGGCTATATTCTCTTGTATCTTGGCGGTTGAGGTTTTGTTTGGCGGAGCGGAACATAGTGGTGATCCGCGAACGGTAACATTAATGACGTGGTTTACCTCTGGCGCATTGAGCATTGATTGGGCGCTGCGCATTGATCAACTCTCTGTTATTATGATGTGTGTGGTGACGATTGTATCGTCTTGTGTGCATGTTTACTCCGTCGGGTATATGAGCCATGATAAGAACAAAGCGCGTTTCATGAGCTATCTAAGCTTGTTTACCTTTGCGATGTTGATGTTGGTGACGTCTGATAATTTAGTGCAACTTTTCTTCGGTTGGGAAGGGGTGGGCGTTGCCTCATATCTTCTTATCGGGTTTTGGAATCATAAAGACAGCGCCAATGCGGCGTCTATTAAGGCGTTCTTGGTAAACCGCGTGGGTGACTTTGGTTTGGCACTGGGTATCTTTGCTGCGTTCTATGTGTTTGGTACGGTGCAATTGGATGGTTTGTTTGAACAAGCCGAAGCCAAGAAAGAGATGATGATGAGCTTCTTTGGCTTTGATATTCATGCGATGACATTAATTTGCTTGCTGTTATTTATGGGGGCTATGGGTAAATCTGCGCAATTGGGGCTACATACTTGGTTGCCTGATGCGATGGAAGGGCCAACGCCTGTGTCTGCCCTTATTCATGCCGCAACGATGGTAACGGCTGGTGTGTTCTTGGTGGCGCGTTTGTCACCGATGTTTGAATATGCGCCAGATGTGATGATGTTTATTACGGTTGTTGGTGGTCTGACCGCGTTTGTTGCGGCGACGATTGGTATGACGCAATTTGATATTAAGCGCGTGATTGCGTATTCAACCATGTCGCAATTGGGTTATATGTTCTTTGCGCTGGGTGTGTCGGCTTATGGTGCGGCGATATTCCACCTTATGACGCATGCGTTCTTTAAGGCGTTGTTGTTCTTAGGGGCGGGGTCGGTTATTCACGCGATGAGTGATGAGCAAGATATGCGTAAAATGGGCGGGATTTGGAAGAAGATTCCTGCGACTTATACACTGATGTGGATTGGCTCGCTGGCGTTGGCGGGTGTGCCGTTCTTTGCGGGGTATTACTCTAAAGATATGATTTTAGAAGCCGCTTTTGCGGATCATAGCTGGTTTGGTAACTTTGCCTTTTGGATGGGAATTGCGGCGGCGTTAATGACGGCGTTTTATTCGGCGCGTCTGTTATTTATGACGTTCCACGGTAAAACCCGCGCGGATAAAGAGGTCTTTGACCACGCGCATGAATCACCGCCAGTGATGCTGGTGCCGTTGATAATCTTGGCGTTTGGCGCTGTTTTTGCGGGCTGGGCATTTTACGATATGTTCGTGGGGCATCATCAAATTTGGGGGGATGCTATCTTTGTGTTACCTGCTAATGACACGGTGACTGCGGCGCATCATGTGCCGTATTGGGTAAAGAAATTACCGATTGTGATGGGTGCGGCAGGGTTGTTGCTGGGGTGGATTGCGTATAACCGTATTCCTGCTATCCCTGTGATGACGGCAAAATTGTTTAAACCGCTTCATAACTTATTCTTTAATAAGTGGTATTTTGATGAGCTCTATACGAAGACTTTCGTGAAGCCTTCCTTTGCGTTTGGGCGTTTATTTTGGAAGACAGATCGTAATGTTGTGGATGGGCTTGGCCCTGATGGGGTTGCGAAAACCTCCTATGGTATTGGCGGATTGTTGGGCCGTTTCCAATCTGGGTATGTTTTTCAATACGCGTTTGTGATGATGCTAGGGGTTATTGCCCTCATTAGTTGGTTTTATTTTAAAGCTGATATTGGCTTGGTTGAAACCGTAAAGGCGACCGTTGAGGTGAGTAACTAATTATGATTGATTTCCCTATTTTATCTTTATTGACATTTTTGCCTTTGGTTGGGGTGTTGTTCATTCTGCTTGTTCGTGGAAAAGAAGAACGTGTGGCGTTGAATGCGCGCCGCGTTGCGCTATATACGACAATCTTCAATTTCATCTTATCCCTGTATTTGCTATTTAATTTTGATGATAAATCGGCAGAGTTTCAATTTGTTGAAAAAGCTGAATGGTTTGGGGCGTTGGGCATCCAATATCATATGGGTGTTGATGGTATCTCCTTATTCTTCGTATTGCTTGCGACGTTCTTAACGCCAATTTGTATCCTGTCCAGTTGGAACAGTATTAAGTCACGCGTTAAAGAATATATGATTGCGTTTCTGATTTTACAGACCTTTATGATTGGAACATTCTGCGCCCTTGATGCGGTGTTGTTCTATGTTTTCTTTGAAGGTGTGCTTATCCCGATGTTTATCATTATCGGGGTTTGGGGTGGTTCGCGCCGTGTTTATTCGGCGTTTAAGTTCTTCCTCTACACATTATTCGGTTCTGTTTTGATGTTGATAGCGTTGCTTGCGCTTTATTTAGAGGCGGGAACAAGTGACATTCCAACCCTGATGGATACGGCGCTTGAGTATAATATGCAGATATGGCTGTTTTTGGCGTTCTTCGCCAGCTTCGCTGTGAAGATGCCGATGTGGCCTGTTCATACATGGTTGCCTGATGCTCACGTTGAAGCGCCAACGGCGGGATCTGTTATCTTGGCGGGTGTGTTGCTTAAGATGGGGGGCTATGGCTTTTTGCGGTTCTCTCTGCCGATGTTCCCAGAGGCGACGGAGTATTTTGCGCCGATGATTATGTGGCTGTCTGTTATCGCGATTATCTACACCTCATTGGTGGCGTTGGTTCAAGAAGATATGAAGAAGCTGATTGCGTATTCATCTGTGGCTCATATGGGATTTGTGACGCTAGGTATTTTCTCTGTTACAACACAAGGGATTGAAGGCGGGATTTTCCAAATGCTGTCCCATGGTATTATTTCTGCGGCGTTGTTCTTATGTGTTGGGGTGGTTTATGACCGCCTGCACACACGCGAAATTTCACGCTATGGCGGGTTGGTGAAGAACATGCCTAAATATGCGACGGTGTTTATGATTTTGATGCTCGGCTCAGTTGGTTTGCCAGGGACGTCAGGTTTTATTGGTGAATTTTTGGCGTTAATGGGTGCCTTCCAAGTGAATACTTATGTGGCGGTCTTTGCGACAACGGGCGTTGTTTTTGGCGCGGCGTATATGCTGGTGCTTTATCGACGTGTGATTTTTGGGGCGCAACATAATAAAGATGCCGCCGCCATGAAAGACTTAAACAAAATTGAATATACGTGCCTTGTACCGCTGGTTTTGATTGTTTTATGGATGGGCATTGCCCCTAGCTATGTGATGGATAGGGTTGCCCCATCGGTTGAAAAACTGATTACGAAATATGAATCAAGATTAAAACAAAGCCCAGCGGAGTCCATTGATATTGCGACAAACCAAATTGGCACGACAGGAGTGAGTGAATAATGGAAAATTTTAGCCTGTCTTATCTAAACCCTATCTGGCCTGAACTGTTTTTGGCAGTGGCGGGTATGGTCTTGTTGGTTGTGGGTGTGTTGAGAGGAAATTCCTCTACGCGCTTTATTTGCGTTGGCGCGATGGCGGCGTTTGTCGGTGCTTTGTTTTTGATGGCGGGGCAAGAGATCACGAATGAGCCGATTTTGAATGAGATGTTTATTCAAAACAACTTTACTTTTTTTATGAAGATGTTGGTTGTGGGGGGATTGATTACGTCCTTGGCGTTGTCTGTGCAATATCTTTATCAAGATAATATTATTAAGTTTGAATATCCAATATTGGTGTTGTTTTCTGGCGTTGGCATGATGTTGATGATTTCTGCCAATGACATGCTATCACTTTATATGGGCTTAGAGCTTCAGTCTTTGGCGCTTTATGTGTTGGCGACGATTAAGCGCGATCATGCTAAATCTGCGGAAAGTGGTATGAAGTACTTTGTCCTCGGGGCGATTTCTTCGGGGATGCTGTTATTTGGTATTTCGCTAGTGTACGGCTTTACGGGGTCAACAAACTTTGATGTGATTGGCACAACGTTGGCGACAGAATTAAGCCTTGGTGCGGTTATCGGCTTTGTCTTTATCCTATCCGCTTTGGCGTTCAAAATTTCGGCTGTGCCATTTCATATGTGGACACCTGATGTGTATGAGGGCGCGCCCACGTCTGTGACGGCGTTATTCGCGCTGGTTCCAAAGGTTGCGGCGATTGCGTTGATTATCCGTTTGTTATTCGTGCCGTTTGCGGCGTTGAGCGATCAGTGGTTCCAAATCATGTGGTTATTGGCGTTTCTATCCATGGCGGTGGGCGCGTTTGCCGCGTTGCGTCAGGATAATATCAAACGTTTGATGGCGTATAGCTCAATTAGTAACGTTGGCTTTGCCTTGATTGGTATTGTTGCAGGCGGTGAGACAGGCGTGAGTGCGGTGCTGGTTTATTTAACGCTTTATATGATTATGACGGCAGGTGTGTTTGGCATTATCATGTGTATGCGCCGCGATGGCGTTGGCTTAGAGAATATCTCTGACTTGTCTGGCTTATCGAAAAATGCGCCTTGGCTCGCTTATCCGTTGGCGATATTGATGTTCTCAATCTCTGGTATTCCACCGCTGGCTGGGTTCTTTAGTAAGTTTGTGATTTTTCAAGCGGCGATTGAATCAGGGCTTTATACGTTGGCGGTCTTTGGTATTTTGACGTCCGTTGTGGCGGCCTATTATTATTTGCGGATTATTAAAGTCATGTTCTTTGATGAAGCGTTAGATAAATTTGAAAGCTCTATCGAGTTTTCGCGCAAAATTATTATTGTGTTGTCTGTCTTTGTGACGGTGGCGTTTATTTTTAACCCATCGCCTTTAATTGAAATCAGCAAGTTGGCTGTTCAGGATTTGTTTTAACGGTGGTTGCTAATGCCCACGATTACCCCCCCATAGATTGGACTATACAGGTTGTCGCCACGACACCTAGTACGCAAGACCTTGCCCATGAAGCGGCGCGTGAGGGTGCGGGCGAAGGGTTGGTTATTCAGGCGATGAAGCAAGATAACGCCCGAGGGCGTCACGGTAAAACGTGGGATGCGCCAATGGGCAATATCTATATGTCGCTCATCCTGCGCCCCAGATGTGATATGAGCCTTGTGGGGGATTTAGGCTTTGTGGTGGCAGTCGCGCTCTCTGATGCGCTTGATTGCTATATGGATAAGGCGAAACATAAGAAAACGTTGAAATGGCCGAATGATATTTTGGTGAATGGCTTAAAGATGTCAGGCATTTTGCTAGAGACTAATATGCAAGGGGAAGCCCTTGATAGCGTTATTGTAGGTATTGGGTTGAATGTGTTTAACGCCCCTGACTTTGCGACTTGCTTAAACGAGGTCGCGAAAGAACCTGTTTATATTAACAAAGTCCGCAATACAATTTTGGATGAATTGAGCAAGACTTATGCCTTGTGGCAAGAAGAAGGGATTGTGCCTATACGTCTTCGTTGGTTAAAAAACGCGCATGGCTTGGGGCAAGCGATTACGGCGCGTCTTCCCAATGAAACGCATAAAGGTATTTTTGAAGGCCTAAGTGAAGAGGGTGGACTGATCCTAAAACAAGATAATGACGAACGTATCATCATCAATGCGGGCGAGGTTCATTTTGGAGAGGCGTCATAATGTTATTAGCAATTGATGTTGGAAATACGAATATTGTTTTTGCCGTGTATGATGGCGATAAACAAGTGACGCAATGGCGCGTTGAAACGGCACGTTTTGACAGCGTTGAGTGTACGTATGATATTACGGACATAATCGCTTGCTCGGTTGTGCCAAAGGTGAACGTTCCTTTGATTGAGGCGTGTCAGAATGCTTTTGGAATGGCACCTGTTTTTATCACTAAAGATAATATTGATATCGGAATTAAAACGAATAATTTAGGGGCGGATAGAATGGTCGGCGCGTCTGGCGCGGTGGCACATTATGGTGCGCCGTGTGTGATTGTTGATTTTGGCACTTCGACGAATTTTGATGTCGTCAATGAAAAGGGTGAACATTGCGGCGGCGTTTTAACCACGGGCGCAAGATTATCGTTATCTGCCTTATCAAGTGCGGCGGCGCAATTACCTGAAATTGATATTGAGAAACCCGGTAAAGTCATTGGAACCAACACAAAAGATGCGATGCAATCTGGCATGTATTGGGGGTATATTTCTATGGCAGAAGGGCTGATTGACCGCATCCGCGGCGAGGCGGGAAATAACCCTATTATTATTGCCACGGGTGGTTTATCGTCCCTTTTTGAACAAGGCACGAATTATTTTGATGTGCTTGATCAAGATCTCATCATGAAGGGGCTTGTGCATCTTCATAAGGTTTTGAATAAAGAAGAAAGTTAACAGCCCGTGGCGAAAAAGCGTAAAAAAGAATTTAACCCAGAAGAATTATTATTTATCCCATTAGGGGGCGCAGAGCAATTTGGCGCGAACCTGAATGTCTATGGCTTTGGCGGGCAATGGATGGCGATTGATTGCGGTATTGGTTTTGCCGATGAATATTATCCAGGGGTTGATATCTTATTACCCAACCCAGATTTTCTGGAAGAGAATAAAAAGAGTTTGGCGGGGATGATTATCACTCACGCCCATGAAGACCATATTGGCGGCGTCGCGCGTTTATGGCCACGTTTCAAATGTCCGCTTTTTTGTACTGAATTCACGGCAGTGATTTTAAAGAAAAAGCTAAAAGAAAATCCAGAATGCAGGGGCGCACGTATCCGCATTGTGAAGCAAGGCGAAGAGGTTAATATTGGCCCGTTTACAACCACCTTTATTCCTGTGCCTCATTCCGTGCCGAATGCCTCGGCCATTTTGATTGAAACACCATTGGGCAAAGTTTTGCATAGTGGTGATTGGAACTTAGACCCTAAACCCACAATGGGTAAGCCGATTGATGCGGACACGTTTAAGAAAATTGGTAATGATGGCTTGCTGGCTTATGTTGGGGATTCAACAAATGCAGGTGTTGATGGCTATTCAGGCTCGGAAAGTGATGTTGAAAAAGGGTTGGCGGAAGTCTTTAAAGGCTGTGATCAGCGTATCGTTGTAACGATGTTTGCCTCGAATGTGGGACGTGTGCGCTCTATTTGTAAAGCCGCAGAGGCGACAGATAGGCATGTTGCGATTATCGGACGCTCGTTGCATAACATGATTGGCGCGGCGCGTGATTGTGGGTATTTAACGGACATTAAAGATTTTGTTGATGAAAAAGACATCAGCGTTATCCCCCGTGACAAGCTGGTTGTGATTGCAACAGGAAGCCAAGGTGAGGCACGGGCGCAAATTGCGCGTATTGCCCGCGGTGACCAACGCAGTTTGAAATTAGAAAAAGGCGACACCGTTATCTTTTCCGCGCGTCCGATTCCGGGTAATGAGAAAGAAATTAACTTTGTGCAAAACCGTCTTGCTGCGTCTTATATTAATGTGGTGAACCCGCGTGATACGCACCATGTTATCCATGTGTCTGGGCATCCGGCACGCGATGAGATTAAGCAAATGTATGATTGGGTGAAACCACAATTGGTTGTGCCTGTTCATGGAGAGCGCAGCATGATTGAAGACCAAGCGGAATTGGCGCGTGGCTCGCAAATCGCGCAAGTGATTGTTCCTAATAATGGTTCGGTCATTAAGCTGGCGCCGAACACGCCCGAAATTATTGATCATGTCCCAACAAGCTTGTTGGCGGTTGAGCCCAACCGTATTGTTGAGGCCACGCATATTGCGATTTCTGAACGTCGTAAATTACAGCTCTCGGGCGCGGCGCATGCATCGATTGTTATTGATAGCAAAGGAAGTTTAATGGCGCGTCCGCATTTGACAATGACGGGATTGGTGGATGAAGATGATGACGAAGATTACGAATTTGTTGAAGATTTGATTGATGAATTGGAAGATATGGTCGATATGCTCAAACGTAAAAAGATGAGCGACGATGACATGGCCGAGAAAATCAGAATTGCCCTGCGCAAAGACATCTATGAAGTCCTACGCATCAAGGCAAAGGTCGATGTGCATTTAACAAGGGTATAACAGGGTGGGGTTGTTGCCAAATCTTGATGGCGGATTGTTTTAAAAACTCTAAAACGTCACCTTTAAATTTTTGACTTATATCATCATCAGGAAAGTTATTAAAAAAGTCGTCCATCCAATTCAAGGGTTGTCCAAATGTGGCTCTTCTAAAATCCTCGACAGGTGCTAACACCCTCTCCATAATTTTCAGGTCTTTTTCCCAAGTCCAGTTGCCATATTTTCCGTTTGAATTGATTCGATCAATGAAATCATCAGAAGATACGTTTTGCTTAAATAGATAGGAATTACCCATATTTCTTCTTAAAAAGTATCTGTCATCCTTTAACCCATCTGCGCATAATGTATCTATGACATCCACACCTTGCTTTTCTGCTGTAATTGACAAAAGCTGTTGTGCTACATCTAAACTTAGAATTGTTTCAAAAAGAATAGGTCTGCTGGTATCTTGACTGAAGAAGTATTTGATACCTTTTTCTGATTGTAAAAAGTTGTAAAAAATAGCGTGAGAAAGAAGTTGTTCTGATTTTTTTTGTAAGTCATGAATTTTTCTCGCAATTGCATCTGTATAAAGCATTTTAGAGTTGCGACATTCGTTTAATTCTCTTAAACCTTCTTCAAGCCCCTGTTTTTGTATATAATCAAAATCAATCATAAGGGGTTATACATAACCATATTTTGAAAGTCAAGACATTATGACTATATTTACAGGTATCATTGTTTATCTCATGATTTTTTGGACGGCGTTGTTTGTTGTGTTGCCGTGGGGTAATCGTGCGCCAGAGGAAAAAGAAGCAGGCATGGCGGGCAGTGCGCCAGCCAATCCACGCATTAAACAAAAATTCCTGATTACTTTTGTGTTTTCGACTATACTATGGGGGATTATTTTCACTTTGATTCAAATGGAAGTAATTGATTTTTACGAAATCTCTCGTCAAATGGTAAAAGAGGATAATGCACGATATGAATAGATTTATTGTTTTAACTTTATTAAGCGGTCTGGTTTTTTCAACATCTGCGCAGGCGCAAGAAATCGCTAACAATGCGGTGTGTCAATTATTGAAAAAGGGCTTAACATCTAATAACGTAGCGTATCAACCTGGCGTTGATGCCTATGGCAATGCGGTTGTTCCTGCCGATGGTGTGGTGAATAATCACGTTGCGGGTGAAATTGTCAAAATCCCACTCACGATTGATTTGGCCGAAAAAGTGCGCCGTATACAAGGCATGGGTGCGGAAATTGACGCTAAAATGGGCATGGTTGAAATTCACCCAAATGGTAAAGTGTCTTATAATGACCAAGATTGGACAAAGCAGGTTAAGGCGCTTTGTGGGCAGTCTTTTAAAGAAGTCACCGTTGAGGTGATTGAGCCACCGCAAAATATGAAACCCACCATGATTGAACCTGCTGCGCCAGCCAGCCCCGTTATTGAAACGCCACAAATTGAAGTGTTACCCAATAAGTTGGCCGTGGATGCCACCAGCGCCCGCGTGATTCAACCCACGATGCGTAAGCCAATGGTATCAAAACCAGTGGAACCCATTCAGCCCCTAATAGGCACCCCAAAAGGAAAAACCGTTGAGGCACAAAGCGATATTATTACAGGATCAGAGTTTAAGGAATATAATGAATAAGCCAGTAAAAAAACAGCAACAGCAGGGCAAAAAGCCACGCACGGCGATTACACCAACCCGCGAAGAAGATTTTGCGGAATGGTATCAACAAGTTGTGAAAGCAACAGACATGGCGGAAACGTCGCCAACGCGTGGTTGTATGATTATCAAGCCTTATGGCTGGGCGATTTGGGAAAAATGCCAAGAAATTTTTGATAAATGGCTTAAAGATTATGGCGTTCAAAACGCCTCCTTTCCTTTGCTTATCCCGATGAGCTTTTTCTCGCGTGAAGCGGAGCATGTTGAAGGCTTTGCCAAAGAATGTGCGGTTGTAACACATCACCGTCTTGAATCTGATGGCAAAGGTGGTTTGCAACCAGCGGAAAGCGCAAAGCTAGAAGAGCCTTATGTTGTGCGCCCCACATCGGAAACGATTATTGGGGATGCAATGTCACGTTGGGTTCAATCCTATCGTGATTTGCCTTTGCAACTCAATCAATGGGCACAAGTTCTAAGATGGGAAATGCGGACACGCTTATTCCTGCGGACAGCTGAGTTTTTCTGGCATGAAGGTCATAACGCGTTTGAAGACCATGAGGGAGCAGATAAAGATTGTCGCCATGTTATGGGTTTGTATGAAAAATTCTTTACGGAACATCTCGCCTTTGATGGTTATGTGGGTATAAAAACCCCTGATGAAACATTCCCTGGTGCGAACACAACTTATGCTTTTGAAGCGATGATGCAAGATGGTAAGGCGTTACAAGCAGCGACAACACATGATTTAGGGACGACGTTTGCTAAGACATTTAATATCACGTACCAAGGACGCGATGAAAAAGAACATCTTTGTCATACAACGTCATGGGCGTTTAGTACGCGTGTGATTGGTGGGCTCATTATGATGCATGCGGATGATGATGGCATGATTATGCCACCGCGTATTGCGCCGCAACAAATTATTATCCTACCTGTTGTGAAAGATGATAACGCGCAAAGCGTTGAGAAATTCTGTGCGACGATTGCTGCTGATTTGAAAGCCAAAGGCTTCCGTGTGAAGTTAGATAATCGTGATATGCGTACGCCTGATAAAATGTGGGACGCTGTTAAAAAAGGTATACCAATACGCGTTGAAGTGGGCGGACGTGAAATGGAAGTGGGTGAGCTGACTTATGTGCGCCGTGACATTGGGCGTGACAGTAAGACGACATTGAAGGTTGCGGATTTTATTGATAAAACAGAGTCAATCTTGGATGATATTCATGACACTATGTTGGCACGTACACGCCAATTCCGTGATGAGAATACGCATGATGTTGACACGCTTGATGAAGTTGAAGCTTTCTTTAAAGCAGAGAAGTTAGGCTTCACAAGAGTGCCAGTAGCTATTTTAGATGATCCTAATTTAGAGGCAGTCATGAGCAAATATTCGCTTTCAACCCGTAATATGCCGTTAAGTGATAATGGCGAAAAAGTTTTGATTTCTAAGGCGTACTAAAAACATGTTCTCCCCGATTGAAAGAATGATGGCATGGCGGTATTTGCGGGCGCGTAAGGCAGAAGGCTTTGTGTCGGTTATTGCTGGGTTTTCGTTTCTTGGCATTACGCTGGGCGTGGCGACGTTGATTATCGTGATGGCGGTGATGAATGGTTTTCGTGAAGAGCTGGTGGATCGTATTTTGGGCCTTAATGGTCACATGAATGTTTATTCGCAAATGGGCCCCTTAGAAAATTATCAATCTATTGCTGAGCGTCTTGAAAGCATTAACGGCGTTGAATCTGTTCGCCCGATGGTGGAAGGGCAAGTGCTGGTTTCCGTTAATGGTATAGCCAGTGGCGCGATGGTGCGGGCGATGTCTCCAGAAGATTTTGCGACCAAACCCCTTATCTCAACCAGTATTGAGCAAGGCTCTCTTGATGATTTTAAAGATCAAAGCGTTGCCATTGGTGTTGATATGGCCAAGCGTATGAATGTGAAGTTGGGCGATGATATCACCTTGCTTGCGCCCAAAGGCAAAGCCTCGCCATTTGGAACAATTCCACGTTCGCGTAAATATAATGTGGGCGTGATTTTTGATGTGGGGATGTTTGAATATAATAGCGGTTTTGTATTTATGGACATCACCAGCGCGCAGGCGTTTTTTAGACTACCCAATCAGGTGAACTCCATTGAGGTCATGGGCGAAGACGCGCAGAACATCCAAGGCGTGAAGGAGAGTATCCTAAACGCGTTTAACAATAAAATTAATATCTATGATTGGCGGGAATCCAACAGCTCGTTTTTAAATGCGCTGGCGGTTGAGCGTAATGTTATGTTCTTAATTCTGACGCTGATTATCTTGGTGGCGGCGTTTAATATTATTTCCTCCATGATTATGTTGGTGAAGGATAAAGGTAAAGATATCGCGATTTTACGTACCATGGGCGCGACGCAGAAAAATATGTTGAAGATATTTACGCTGACGGGGTCTATTATTGGGATTAGTGGGACGGCGTTTGGCGCTTTGCTAGGCATTGCTTTTGCGGCCAATATTGAGGCGATACGACAATTTTTGGAAAGCTTAACGGGAACGGAACTCTTCGCGGATGAGATTTATTTCCTGTCGCAATTACCTGCGGTGATAAATTGGGAAGATGTCATGTTGGTTGTGGGGATGGCGTTTGTTCTGTCTATCTTGGCGACGATATATCCCGCATGGCGTGCCTCAAAACTCGACCCTGTGGAGGCCTTGCGCTATGAGTGATGTTATTCTTCATACGTACGATATCAAGCGTGTATTTGAACAAGGTGGGCAAAATTTATGCGTGCTTGATAATCTGAATATAGAAATAAAGGCGGGCGAGATTGTTGCGTTGGTGGGGCCGAGTGGCTCTGGTAAGTCAACATTTTTGCAAACGGTGGGCTTGTTGGATAAACCGACAAGTGGCAGTTTGACCATTGGCGGTCAGAAGATTGATAACCGTGATGATAAAGCGCGCACCTTAATGCGTCGTAAATATATTGGCTTTGTCTATCAGTTTCATTACTTATTGCCCGAATTTACCGCCCTTGAAAATGTGGTTATTCCGCAAATGATTGCAGGTGTTAAACGTAAAGTTGCCGAAGATAAAGCGCATGATTTGTTAAGCTCCATGAAAATGGAACATCGACTTGAGCATCGCCCTGCGAAGCTGTCTGGGGGGGAGCAACAACGCGTTGCGATTGCGCGTGCATTGGCGAATGATCCAAAATTATTATTAGCGGATGAGCCAACTGGTAACCTTGACCCCGAAACCTCCGAAATAGTCTTTGAGTATTTGATTAAACAAGTTCGACAAAGCGGCGTGGGCGCGATTAT